>NZ_CABUCJ010000013.1 GCF_902490045.1 uncultured Anaerotruncus sp. | reverse complement strand
TCCTGTTGGAAAGGAGATTTTCCGGAAGTCAGTCCTCCGCCTGTTCCTCCTCCGCCCGCCGGGCGAATTCGACCGTCACGACAAAGAGGTCCGCGATCGTCTCCACCGAGAAGCGCCCGCCGCACGCCTCGGTAAAGGTGCGCGCGATCGAAAGCCCCAGCCCGCTGCCGCCGTCGGTGCGGGCGTCGTCCCCCCGCACGAACCGTTCGGTGAAATCCTTGTCCTTCGCGATCTCCTCGCGGGAGGTGTTTTTGACGCTCGCGACCGCCGTGGTCCCGTCCGCCGCGAGGCTGACGTGCACCCGCGAGCCGTCCAGCGAATATTGCAGCGCGTTCTGCACGAGGTTCTGGAAGACGCGGTAGAGCCGCTGGCCGTCCGCCGTGATCATTACCGGCTCTTCGGGGATCTCCGCCCGCACCGTCACCGCACTGCGGTCGATCTGCTCGGCCATGTCGGCCAGCGTCTGGCGCAGCAGCTTGCCAAGATCGAGGGGCTCGAGCGTCACCGGGAGCTGCCCGGAGGCCGCCTTGCTCACCTCAAAGACGTCCTGCACCATCGTCTTGAGCCGCTGCGACTTGCTCTCGAGGACACGGATATAGTCCTTCACATGCTCCGGGAGGTCCTCCTCCCGCCCCAAAAGCTCCACATAGCTGATGATCGAGGTGAGCGGCGTCTTGATGTCGTGGGAGACGTTCGCGATCAGCTCCACCTTCATCCGCTCGCTGCGCATCCGCTCCTCGAGCGCCTCGTTCATCCCCCGCTGGATGTCGTTGAGGTCGCGCGCCGCCGCCGCGAGGTCCGCGTCCTCCGGCAGGTCGAGCGGCATCGTCAGCCCTCCCGCGTGTACGGCGGCGATCTGCCCGACCAGCGCGCCCATGTCCCGCGCGGCCTCCCGGTTGCTCCGTGCAAAGCGGCAGAGCATCCAGAGCAGGAGCGCCATCAGCCCCGCCAGCAGCAGGAGCGCAAAGAGGGAATCGCGGTTGTAGACGCGGAAGCCCGCGAAGAGCACCAGCGCCGACGCCGCGAAGGCCGCGGCAGCGATCAGCACCGCGCCGAACCGGCGCACCATCCGCCGCTGGAGGGGCAGCTTCAAACCGGAGGCGCGCGCCGCCGCGCAGAACTTCCCGGTGAGGCTGTGCTTCCAGGGCTTGGGATTGTGTCTCCAATCGTTGACCAGCAGGTAGGCCGACCAGAAGATCACCAGCAGGGAAAATCCGCTGCGGGAAAGCTCCTGCGCGTAATAGGAGAATATCCAGGGGTCGAAGTATTCCTCCCGGGCCATGTAGGCGATCTCCCGCAGCGCGTCCTGCGGGCCGGCCAGGAAGACCGCCAGCGCCGCCAGCAGGAGCAGGAGCTTGCCCTCGTACCACACGCGCCCCGTCACCCGCGCGATCGCCGCGTCGGCGCGGCGCTTGTCCCTGCGCAGCAAAAACCAGACGGCCAGCAGCAGGACGCCCGCCGCGCAGGAGACGGCCATGCCGGTATAGCGGTCCCGATGCTCCCTCAGGTTCTGCTCGAGCCAGTAGAGGCGGTTGTTCTGCCGCTCGACGGAGCCGTTCCCGTAGCTGCCGCGCACATAGAGCATCGGGTCCTTTGCCGCCGCGATCACCACGCTCGCGCGGGCGGCGTCCTCGTCCACCGTAAAGTTTTTATACCCGGGGACGTACCAGTCCTCCCCCTCGCGGTAGTAGCCGTCGCCGTAGATGTCGAGCTCCCTGCCGTCCTTGACGACGCGCACCCTGCTCCCGTCGAACCAGAGCAGGAAATTGTAGCCCTCGGGCAGCTTGAGGTTCGGGCCGTCCAGTCCCGTGCCCTCGGCGTTGGTAAACTTCCGCTCGCCGTCGTAGCGGATGTCGTAGAGGACGTTTTTATCCTCCTTGTAATGGTCGTGCGCCGCTTGCGCGGACGAGCCGTAGACCGGCGACGGCGAAATCGTGATGCTGAAATCATAGCCGTCGTCCCAGTCGTAGCCGTCCCAGCCGCGCTCTGCGATGATGTCGGTAACCTCGGCCGCCTCCGCGACCGCCGAGGTAATCTCGCCGCTGTAGGAGACGCCGTATTTGGAGACGCCCGCGTCGCCGCCGACCGCCATCGCCAGAAAATCCTCGAGATAGCTTGCGACCGCGTCGCGGAACGCCTGCGTGTCCTGGTAGTCCTCCTGGAAAGCGTCCGAAACCGCCGCGCGCTTCCACGAGCCGCCCGTCAGGAGGGAAAACGCCTCCGGGACGCCCGTCAAAAGCAGGCTGATCCCCAGAAAAAAGGCCGTAAAGCTAACGGCCGCCTTCCACCTTTTCGATCTTGTATCCAATTCCCCATACCACCTTTAAGTATTCTGGCTCCTTCGGGTTGAGCTCGATCTTCTCCCGGATGCGCCGGATGTGCACCATCACCGTGTTTTCTGCGGCGAAAGCGTCCTCCTCCCACACCCGCCGGTAGATCTCCTCGGCGGGAAAGATGCGCCCCAGGTTGCGCATGAGCAGGTCGACGATCTTCGTCTCGGTGGCCGTCAGCTTGACCGGGTCGCCGTCCGCGCGCAGGACGCGCTCCTCCGGGCTGTAGCTGAGCCGCCCGTTGCGGATTTCATCCCCCGCCCCAGACGCGTTGATGTCCCCCAGGCTCGTGTACCGCCGCAGGTGGCTGCGCACCCGCGCCGCCAGCTCCTGCGGGTTGAAGGGCTTGGTGACGTAGTCGTCCGCCCCCATCGAAAGCCCGAGCACCTTGTCGGTGTCCTCGCTCTTGGCACTGAGCACGATGATCGGCAGGTTGCGCCGCTCCCGCAGCTTCATCACTGCCGACAGACCGTCGAGCTTCGGCATCATCACGTCGATGATCATCAGCCGCACCGAACGGTCCATCGCCTGCTCGAGCGCCTCCATCCCGTCGTACGCCCGCAGCACGCGGTAGCCCTCCTTTTCGAGCAGCAGCGCGATCGCCCGCACGATTTCCCGGTCGTCGTCGACCACCAGCACACATTCGTTCATCCTGATCTCCCCCTTAGGCCTGTCTCTATCCTAACGCCGTTTCCTTACAAAAAAATGGACGCGTTTCTTACGGAAATCTTACAACTCCGGCGTGCCGTCCAGCATCCATAATACCACATCCCGCCGCGTGTGGATAGGGGCGTTTTGCGCGCGAAAAAAGCCGGAAGCGCAGCTTCCGGCTTTCAGGGACGTTTCCGCCCCGTCTCCCCGTATTTGTCCGAAAGGACGGCGCGCGGGCGTTCCGCCTCCCCGGCGGTCTCCCACGGCAGCCGGTCCCCCGGCTCCTTCAGGTAGTTTAGAATCCGCCAGACGCCCTCCCCCGAATAGGCGCTCACCCGGAAAACCGGACGGCATCCCGCGAGCTCCAGCCACCGCTGGGCGCGGCCGGGGTTCGCGCCCGGCTCGTCGATGCGGGTCACGATGCCGATCACCGGCCGCGTGCAGGCCGCCGCGACGCAGGGCGGGAAGAGGCAGTAGGGCTCGGTCGCGCCGCAGAGCAGGCCGACCACGTCGGCCTCGTAGGCGTAGAGCGCGAGCGCGCGGCCGAGCGACGCCGTCTCGGCGTACTCGCCCGGCGTGTCGATCACCACGTCGCAGTGGTTGATGTACTGGGTCTTCCGGTAGACGATCTCGCTGCCCCGCAGCGCCTGGGAAAGCGTGGTTTTTCCGCACTCGCTGCGGCCCATCAGGATGATCTTTTTCATTCCGTCACGTCCGGGTCACCGCGCAGACGGTGAACCCCAGCGTCCCCTCCAGGTAGGAGAGGATGCTGTGGATGGCGGCCTCCACGTCGGAGATGAGGCCGGTGAAGATCAGCGTGCCGCTGAACCGGTCGATGAACCCCATCTCAACGTTCGCCGCCTTGAGCGCGAGGTCGCCCGCGATCACGGCGATTTCCGCCGGGGACATGCTCAGGACGCCGATCGCCGCCTGCCGGTAATCGGCCTCGGGGTCGAGCCCCAGCTTTTGGTAGATGATCCTGTCGGGGCTGGCGATCACATGCGCCAGCGTCACCTGCTTGCCCGGCACCAGCTCCTGGATGATCCGCTGCTTTTCGGGATATTCTGCCCGCTCGTACGCCATGCGCCCGCCTCCTTTCCCTTCCGGTCATTCCTGCTTCTATTGTAGCAAGCCCGTGCCGGGAAAGCCATGCGCGGCGGCGCTTTTGCGCAAACGCGGTCAAGATTTGTAATTGTGGTCAGGATTGATCAGCATCTGATCATCAGGGCAGCAAAAAACCCCCGCCGGGCGGGGGTTTTTGCTGTCAGCCTTTGTCTTCGACCAGGTCGCCCACGCTGCCTCCCGCGGACGGTAAGGTGGAGGAGCCGCCCGAACCGCCGCTGGAATTGCTCGAGCTGCCGGCAAAGCTCCTGCCGGAAGCCGGCGCGTTGACGCCCTTGGTCATGCGTTCGAGCGACACGTTGGTCAGCTCGTAGTTGACGTTGGGGCTGTAGACCACGTCGATGTAGCCTTCCCCGCCCGCCGACAGGCTCCGCTCCTCAATGACGCAGTTGCCCTTGAGGTAGGTGGTGTCGACGGAGGTGGAGCCGGTCGCAATGACGGTGGGTTTGTATTTGGGGTTCTGGATGGTCACATTGGGGCAGGTCACGCCGTCCAGCACCACGGTGCCGCCGCTTCTGATCAGCAGGGTGCCGGTGACCACCACGTTTTTCAGGGTCACGGTGCCGCGGCCGACCTCCTCGGAGATCGTGAGGTTGTTTTCCACCCGCATGTTCTGGTAGGTGATGTCAGCCGTGTCGATCGTCTGCCGGGTGGTGACGGTTTTAACGGTTCCGTCCGCGCCCCCGGCGACCTTGCCCGAAACCGCGGCCGACGGGACCGCAAACGCCACGGCAAGGGCAGCCGCCAGCAGCATTGCCAAAATCTTTTTCCTCATGGGGATACCTCCCTTTTACTGTGGGACGGAGAGGGGGACGCGCCCCCTCCCCGGCTCCCTAAAGATTCAAACCGCCTTGCCCGGCGTTATTCGGTCGTGTCGCCGCTGTCCGCGGGGGATTCCTCCGGTTTGGCCGGGGGCGGGGCGACCTCGGGCTTGGTTTCCTCCCCGTCCGGTTCGGTCCCGGGCTGCTCCTGCTCACCGTCCTGCTCCTTCGGAGGCTGCTGGACGTCGTTGTCTGGCTCCTTGCCGGAAGTCTCTTCCCCATCGGGGTTCTCCGTGCCGGGGGTCTCTTCGCCGTCGGGAGTCTGGCCCTCCGCGGGCTGCTCGTCGTCCGGCTTCTGCTCCTCCTCGGCGGGCGGGGTCTCCTCAAGCGGCTCCTCCTCCAGGACGACGGGGGCCGCCAGCCGGTTGTTTGCCGCCGTGCGGGTGACCTCCAGCGTGATCGTAAATTCGGTGCTGAAGCCGTCCTTCTGCGCGGTCACCTCGAACTCGAAGGTGCCTTCCGGCGCGTCGTCCGTCAGGAAGACCAGCGCCTTGGTGCCGCTCATTCCGAGGAAGATCTTTTCGCCGTAGTTCGTCGGGTCCACGAAGAAGGTCATGCCGGCGGTGTCCGCATCGCCGAAGTCGATCGTCTGCGGGCCGCCGTAGGCCTGGCCCTCGGGAACCTCGACGCTGATCTGCTGGTTCGCGATCTCAAACGCATTGGCCTCCTGCACGCGGACGGTGACCGTGAAGGTGCCGTCGGTGTAGCCGCTGCCGCCGGTGACGTTGAGGGTCAGGGTGTAGGTGCCGGCCGGGGTATCCGTGCCCACGGTGATGGTCTTGCTCGCCCTGTCGAGCGTCGGACGGTTGGGTTCCTTCATGGTCGCTTCGTCCCAAGTGGTGCCGTCCGATTCGATCACGGCGTTCGGGGAGTTGAAGCCGAGGGTGAAGGACGCGCCCTCGCTCTGCTTCGCGCTGAAGGCGTTCCCGTCGATCGTGAGCGCCTCATCCGGCTTGGAGGTGATCGTGACCGTCACCTCGAAGGCTGCGGTCTTGTAGCCGTCCTTCGCCGCGGTGGCCTGGTAGGTGTAGGTGCCGTCGTCGCCCAGCCAGGCTGCATCCACGCTGATTTCCGCGCCGTTCACGTTGAGGCCGTCATAGTGCTCGTCGGTGATGGTCACCGTCGCGTCGGCCGGTTCGGTCGTCACGGTGAAGCTGTTCTGCGACTGGCCGCGCTCGTAGGTGAAGTCCTTTTCGACCACCGTGATCGCGGGCGTGCTGTCGCCCACGTGGACGGTGAAGGTCACCTGGGTCGCCTTGTAGCCCGTGGCGTTGGCCGTCGCGGTCACCGTGTAGTCGCCCTCGGCGATGTCCGCGCCAATGCGCAGGCCGCCGTTCTCGAGGCGGATCTGCTCAGTGGCCGGTTCGCCCGCGATGTCGCTGAGGGTCACCGCGACGCTGTCGCCGGTGGTGAAGGATTTTGTCTCGCCTTGGAAGTCCTTGAGGTCGACGTTGATGTCGGTGGACTCATTGAGGGTGATTCCCGGACGGGCGGCGGCTTCGTTCACCGTGATGGTCACGGTGAAGGTCGCGTCCGCGTAACCGCCGGATTTGCCGACCGTCGCCGTGAAGCCATAGTTCGCGGGCTCCACCATGGACGGGGTGAACACGATCTGTTTGTTGCTCACGTTGACGCCGAACCTGTTGTCCGCGTCCTCAAAGCCCTTTTCCAGGCTCTTGAGGGTCAGGTCGTCAGGGATCGTCAGCGTTATGGCTTTTGCAGTGGTTTCGTCCGTATAGTAGGACGCCGCAACGTCCGCCGGGACGTTTTCGATCTCCTTGGCCGCGCCCACCACGAAGGTGATGTCCGCCTCGGCCGGTTTGTAGCGTTTCGCGTCTTCGCCGGTCGGGGTGATCTTCGCATGGACCGTATAGGTCGTGCCCTCGGCGCCGCCCTCGTAGATCGCGATGGTCTTGCTGTCGCTGCTGAAGTTGACCTTTCCGGTCTCGTCATCCGTCGTCAGCTCGATCGTCGGGTTGGTCAGGCTTTCCGCCGTCGACAGCGCAAAGTCCTTGCGATTGCCGTAGGGCGTCTCGACAGGCTCCGCGCCGACCGCGACGCCGTCCAGCAGGATCGTCAGCTCCTGCCGCTCATCCGTGACGGTCACGATGATCTGGAAGGAGGCGTCCTTCATGCCGGACTTGCTCGCCGTCGCGTCGAGGGTGTACTCCCCGATTTCCGCATCGCTGTTCACGTAGAGGGTGCTGTTATCGGAGTTCCAGCTGAAGCCCGCCGGAAGCGGCATGGTCGTGACGTTCACCGTCGCGCCCTCGACCGTGACCGGATAGGGGGCGTTGGTCTGCTTGTAGGGATGGGTGAAATTGAAGTTGTCGACCGAGAGCGTGTCGCGGTCGTCGACCACCGTGATCGTGACCTCGAAGCTGCCGTCCTTATGGCCCGCCACGTTCGAGACGGTGACCGTGTAAGTCTCTTCGCCCTCGAGTTTGCTCGCGTTGTAGTTCAGAACGCTCGGGTCGGCGCTGAAGGCCACGGTCGCGCCCGGATAGGCCGCCTGGACCTCGTCGGTGATGACCGCCGAGTACGAGACGGGCTGCGCGTCCTTGAGGCTGTAGGTGTACGCCGTCGTCATCGCGGAGAGGTCGAGCGCGGGTTTTTCCGCGAGCTCCACGGTGAAGCGCAGCGTGGTTTCCTCAAACACCTGGTTCTCCGGAGTCGTAATTGTGAAGGAGGCGCTGCCCGCCTGGCTGCCGGCCGGGGCGTAGATGCCCGCGGAGGCCGCGTTGATGTCGGCGCTGCCGCCCTCGTCCTTCGTGATCATCGTCTGGGGATTAAATTCGGTGTTGTCCGACTGGAGATAGAGCAGGAGGGCTTCCCCTTCCGTTCCGGTGATCGTCTGTCCGTTCGTGAGATCCGTCCACGCGCCGTCCTTGCCGCCCAGCTGGTACTGGAAGGCTGCGGTGGCCTTCGGAGGCTCGGGCAGGATGTTGACCGCGATCTGGAAGTGCAGCGGCCGGTAGCCGTCGAGCGTCGCCGTCGCGTCATAGATGAGCGGGGAATCGGTCTCCGCCGCGGTGTCGTAGATGGAGATCGTGCCGTTCGAGTTGGGCACGATGCCCGGGACGGACGGGGTCCTGTCGGCGATCGCAATCTGCGCGCCCGCCGGCTCAACCTTGATCGTATAGGTCTTTCCGCCCGGGTTCTCGCTGGGCAGGTGGTTGATCGTCGTGGTCGTGGTGTCGGCCGTCAGGGTCGGGCGGTCATACTGGTAGGCCGCTTCCGTCCTGTCGGAATCGGCGTACTTCGCCGAACCGCTCTTGGCCATCGCCCGGACGGCGATCGGGTATTCGGTCTCCGTGCCGCTCTTGATGTTCCGGGTCGCGGAGAGCGCCTGGTTGTTGTTGCTGTAATTGCCCCAGGCGTCGTTCGGCTCCACACTGTAATAGTAGGCGCCTTCGACAGCCTCCCACGAGGCGGTCAGCTCCCCGGTTTCGCCGTCGTAGGCGAAGGTGACCACGGGGGCCGCCAGCTTGGCGGGCGCGTATGCGTAGTCCGCCGTGACCGGCGTGCTGTCGTTGTAGCCGGGGGCCTTCGCGACGACGGAAACCGTGTCGCCCACCTTGATCTTTGCGGGAACAATCGTCGCCGCGGTCTTCGTCGTGTTCTCGACCAGCGCGCCGTTCACGAACAGGTCGTAGCTTGCCGCGTTCGGGACCGCATTCCACTCGGCGCGGACCCACTTGACCGCCTCGTCCGCCGTAAACTGCGTCTCAAGGCTGAGGGTGACGCCGCTCACGTCGAAGGACTCCTTCTCCGTGACGATGACCGTCAGCGTCTTGACCGTCTCCTGATAGATGCCGGCAAAATTGCCGGACGGGGTCGCGGTGATCGTAAATGTATAGGTTTCAGGCTCCACGTCGGTCGGGACCGTAACCTTTTCGTTGCTGATCATGTCCTCGTAGGACTCGTCGCCCGCGGTGATCGCGATGCTGACGGTTCCTCCGGTCTCAGCGACTCCGACGGTGTACTCCTTCGCCGCCGTCAGGGTGCCCGCCCGGAAGGTGTCGGTGAAGGCGTCTCCGCCGATCGTTTCCCCGTTCACCTGGACGGTCAGATCCTTGAGCGCGTCGGCCTGATAGGTCTTGAAGCTCTCCGCGGCCGAATCCGTGTAGAGGAGCGAGCCCGCCTTTGCCAGCGCGCGGATTCCGACCTTGAGCTCGCTGCCGGGAGCCGTCGTGGTCAGGTAGTATTTTCCGCCGCTCGCGGAGGTCTGGATGTTCGCGGACGCCACCGGCTGGTCGTCCTCGGTGACCGCGTAACCGTCCGCGTTATCGACGGGCTGGAAGAAGAAGCGCGTCTTCCCGTCGGCGGGGGTGCGGTTGACCGCTCCGGTGAACTGGACGCCGTCCAGCGCCGTGCGGGTGATCGTCAGGGTCTTGGGCGCGGAGGCGGGGGATTCCGCGTCGCCGCTGCCCGCGGCCGGGAACGCCTTCACCGTGAGGGAAGCGTTCTCGTCCACCGCCGGGAGGCTGCCGGTGTAGCCCGCGCCAATGCCCAGCTGGGCGCCGGTCGAATCGGTTTCCACCTTCAGTTCGCCGTCGGCGTAGAGCTGGTAGTAGGCCGCGCCGTCCACCGCGTTCCAGCTGACCGTGACCGTGCCGCTCGTCTCGTCGGCCGGGTCGACCGCCAGGCTGTAGCCGGAGATGACCGGCTGCGCGAGCTGGCTCTTATCCACGGCGGTCATGTTGACCACCGCCTGCGTCGCGCGGTTGTTCGCGCTGCGCGGATAGTCCACCAGGACGGTGTAGGTTTCGCCGGGTTCGACCGTCTCGGGGAAAATGAAGGTGACGGCGGAATCGATCTTATTGACCGTCCAGCCGGCGGGCGCGTCCACCGTCATGTCGTCGGCTTCGATGCTCACGCCGGTGGTGACGGAAACGGTCTGCCCGGGTTTCACCTGGATGTCGTAGACGCGCCGGTTGTCGACCGTCGTGCCGACGGAGGGTTCGGACGACGCCTGCTGCGCGTCGCCGTTGACGGCGACTGTCGTGTCGTAGAAGGAGGACGCGTCGGTCGCCACCGTCACCTGCAGGGTGATGGCGGTCGGCTCATAGTTTTCCTTCGACGCCTGGAAGGGGAGCGAATAGTCCCCGGCAAGCGCGTCGGAGGAGATGGTCAGCGCCCTGCCGTTGAGCGCGAAGCCCATCGGCCAGCTCGTTCCGGTGAAGCTGTAGCCCGCGCCGACCGAGTCGGAGAAGGTGATCGTCTGGGTCTCGCCCGCATAGTGGGAGGCCGTGAAGACGACGCCGTCCTGGCTCTCCTGTTTCGGGAGATCGCCCGACAGGTCGGAGGCCGCGTCCACCGCGATCCTGCCGCTCTGAACCCTGACCGTCAGGGTCAGGCGCGCGTCGGGGATCGAAACGCCGTCCGCCTTGGGCGTGAGTTTGACCGTATAGCTGCCGGCCGGAGCGGTCGGCAGGACGGTCAGGACGCCGTTCTTCCACGCGGTGTGGAGCGGGGTGGAGCCGGCCGACAGGGTGACCTCGTCGTCCCCGTTGGCGAGCCTTGCGAGCACCGGGATTTCGGCGCCGTCGCCATAGCCGATCTCAACGGTCTTCTCGGTGACGACCGCGTAATCCTGGTCGTCGTCCACCTTGTACTCAACGATCGGGTCGATCGTCACGCGCAGGGTGAAGTCGGTGTCCAGATAGTTCTGCGCCGTTGCCTTGAAGGGGAAGTCATAGGTTCCGGCGCTGGCGCCGTTGGCGCGGACGCCGGAATTCGCGATGCCAAACCCGTCCAGCTTGTCGATCTGCTTGGTGATGACCGCGTCCGCCACGTTGGTGGACAGGTCGGCCCTCTCCAGATCCTTGAGGGTGACGGAGATGACGCCGTTCGCGTCGGCGTTGTAGGTCTTGCCGCCGACCGTCGCGATGGGCGTCAGCCGCGCGTCGTTGACCAGGTTGACGCTGATCGTGATTTCGCTCGGGAGGTAGTTCTTGTTCGTACCCTTGAGCGCCACCTGCACGCTGTCCCCGGACAGGTTCGCGGGGATGGTGAAGGTCCTGTTGTCGTCGGAGGAAATCTCCGTGTTTTTGTCGGTGCGGGTGATCTTTGCGTTTGCGGGCACGGTCGAAACCGTGAAGCTCCCGCCCTCGCTGCGGTTGACCGGCAGCTGGTAGGTGCCGGAATTATCGGGAGAAATTTCCTCGCCGTCCGGGCCGGTAACGGTCCACGCCACCTCGACGGCGGGCTCGACCGTCACGACGACGTCGAAGACGAAGGGCGTGTAGTACTGTGCCTCGGCCTTCAGCCGGAGCGTGTAGGTGCCGACCGCCAGGTTGGCCTTGGCGGTGATCGTCTTGCTCGCGCTGTTGAAGATGAGGTTGTTGACGCTCTCGCTCACGAGCGACAGGGTCGTTTCGGGCGTGGTGCTGATGGTGAAGACCTCATCCGCGCCATAGCCGTGGGTGACGGACGCCGAATTGTCCACCACCGGGACGGACGAATCCATCAGCGGGGAGGAGACCGAGGCGGTGATGTCGCCCGCGCCGATCTGCACCCGGACGGAGAAGCCGGAGCCGAGCGTGATGTTGCGGTCGGCCGCGCTGCTCACCCGGAAGGGGATTTCCACCGTGCCGGCGGGCGCGTCGCCCGCGACGGTGATCACATCGCCGAGGACGGTGATCTTTTTGTTTTGCAGCAGCTGCTGAACCTCCGCGGAGGAGAGGCTCGTCTCGACCGTGCAGCCCGCGGACGGGTTCGCCTCGATCGTGATCTGGTTGCCCTCTCCCGCCTTGGATTCGGCGGTATAGACGCCGTCCGAAACGGTCAGCTCGCCGGATTTATCCGTTACGGTAATCGCCGGGATGACGTTGACCGTCAGCCGGGTGGTCGTCTCGGAGGGCTGGCCCTTGTCGACCACGAGGTCCGCGGTGATACGGCCCGCCTTCGACACGTCGACGCTCAGCGTGTCGGTGTCAAAGTCCCAGGTGATTGCGCCGGCGGGGGTGCAGTTTTCCACGTCGATCGTGTCGTCGATGTGGGTCGTACCCTCGTTGGTGGCGACCTGGAACGCGCCGTCAAAGTCATTCAGTTTGGAAAGGTCGATGTCCAGCGTGGCCGCGCCGTCCACCGGCACGGTCGAATAGACCTCTCCCTCGTCGTGGATCGAGGTGATCTCGTTCTTGCCCACGACCCGCAGGTCGAACTTGTAGGTCTTGGAGGAACGGGAAGCGTGGGTGACCTCCATCGTCAGGGTATAGGTTCCCGTCGCCTGGTTGGCCGGGACGACGATCTTGTCGCCGGTCAAGTTCAGCTTGATCGTCTTGACCTCTTCACCCTTGCCGTTCGTGACGGTGAGGGCCACCTTGGCGTTCGCCGGGTCCCTGGTGAGGGTCAGGACCGTCTTGACCCCCTCCGGCGCGCGGGTGCGGAAGTCGAAGCCCTTCTCGTCCTCGCCCGGCGCGAACGCCTTGACGGTGCTCGTGTTGGAGGTGATCTTGGTGATCTGCGCGTAGTCGCCGACCGTGACAACCAGCGTGACCTTGCCGGGCTGGAAGCTCTTGTCGGTGCCGTTAAAGATAAAGGTGTAGACGCCCGGTTCGGTGTCCGCCGGAATGGTCAGCGTCCCGGTTTCCGGGTCGAAGGTGCCCTTCTGCGCGGAGGCGGGGTCGAGCGCCACCTCGGCGGAATCAACCGCGCCCTCCGGCCCGATGACCTCCACCTGGTAGGTGTAGACGAGGCCGGCCTCCCCGACCTTTTGGGTGACGACGAAGTTGTTCGCGCCGGTTCCGGCCTTCACGCCGTCCCCGGTCACCTGCATCTCCACCGGAAGCGGAGACTTCGCCACCGTGAATTTGATGACGATCGTCTTGGTCTCGTAGTTGCCGCCCTTGTCGGAAGAGGAGCTCTCGCCCGTCAGGGTCAGCTCATAGTCCCCCGTGGGGAGCCCGGGCGCCAGCTGGATGAGGCTCTTGCCCTGCGCGAAGCTCTCCTTCACGAGGTAGGCGTCCAGCAGATCGGCGTCCGACTCGTCGGCGGAGGTAAGCGCGGTTGCCGTAAACTGCGCGCTGCTCTTGGAGTCGGAGATGATCCGGAAGTATTTGTTCTCCCCGTAGGCAAACTGGTCGGCCAGATAGGTTTCGCCGTCCGCCTCGGGAGCAATCGACTGATAGCTGCTGTTGGTGGTCGAACGCGCCACGTCGTTCACGGTGATCTGCGCCTTGTCGACGATGATCTTGACCGTCAGCTGCGCGTCGTTGTAGTTGTCGGCGCTGACCGTCGTGACGAGGTCATAGGTCTCCCCATCCGCGAGCACCGGCAGGCGCCTGGGAATGGTGACGACGTTGTTCTTGACGGTGACGGCGCCCTCGCCGGTGGCGAGCTTGGCGGTGGCCGTCGTGGCTTTCATGCGTCCGTCCACGCCGTCCTGGTAGAAGACGAGGTTCAGCTTGTTGCTGCCCGTCGCGTCCTCATAGGGCAGGTGGACCGTCGCGACGATGTCCGAGCCGTTGACGATCTCGGCGCTCCCGACAAGATCGCCGGTGACGTCCTTCAGCGCGATCGTATAGGTGTTGTCCACCTGATAGGTGAGCGCCAGCTCGGCGTCGGCATAGTTGCCCGCCGGGTCGTAGAGGGTGATCGGGATGAGATAGCTGCCCACCGGGTTTTTGCCCGACAGGGAGAGGACGTTCCCCTCGAAGGAGGCGCCCTCCGGCAGCCCGGACGCGCGGTAGGCGGCGAAGGTGGTGACGCCGTTCGGGCGCTCGTCGCCGCTGGTGAGCGAAACGTCAAACGCCTTTTCATAGCGCGCGTTGAATTTGGCGGAGATTTTGCCGTCCACGGCGTCCGCCCAGGCGGGGCCTTCCGGATCGTCCGTGCTGTAGGAAAGTCCCACGCCGGTGAACCGCGCCTGCGCGACCGTGAGGTTGACGGTCAGCGGCGTCTCCAGATAGGCGTTGGGGCGGGAGGCAAGCAGCCGGATGACATAGTCGCCCGCGCCGGCCGTCTTGGGGACGGTCAGCCTGCCGATGCCGGTGTCGCTCGTGATCGAAACGGCAAAGCCGCTCTCCGAGATGCCGATCTCCTCCCCGCGGAAGGTGATCGAATCGATCGAGAGCGCCACATTCTGTTTCGGCATGGTCGCAAACTCGAGGTACTGGTCGTCTGCGAACTGGCCGTAGGTGAAGCCCGCCGCAACCGACTGGCTGCCCTTTTCGCCCGAAAGCGCCGCGGTCAGCTCATGGTGGGAGGACTTCAAATCCTTGAACAGAACGGAATCCGAGACGGAAATCGTATGTCCCATCGCCTCCGAGGCATCATAGAAATACATCGGATAGGGTACGTCCGCGATCCGGCTGGCGGTCAGGGACACGTCCGCGCCGTAAACCGCCGAGACCGCGTTGAGCGTTCCGCGTCCGGTGCCGGGCGCGGCGTCCAGCGTGGCCGCGTTAATCTCGGACATCTCCAGCTTGGCGTTTTCCGTGAGGATATCGCCGTTGGTACCGGAAACGATATAGGTGAAGTCGCGCGCGGTGCCCGCGTAAATCAGCTCGTCCTTCTCCGGGAAGTCGTCGCTGGCAAGGCGCATCTGGTCAAAGACCTGCACCTTCTGCTCCACCGTCGCCGGGCTGTATCCGCTCTTGCGGATGGTGTAGACGACGGTCGCCTCGCCGGGGTTGGCCGCGGTGGCCCTCACCGGGATATTTCCGTCCGCGTCCGCCGTGCCGAGCACCTCCACCGAGACGATCTGGCGGCCCTGGTCGTCATAGCCGCCGCTCGCCGTGGCGGTCGCGCCCGCCGGCGTTCCAACAATGTTGAACTCCTTGCTGACTGGACCGTTTTTATATTCGGTCATTGCGAGCGCGTCGCCGTGGGGCCACTGCTCGCCGTCCGCGCCGGCGCTGAAGAAGCTCCTGACGCGAAGAACCATTCCGCCCACAAAGGACGGCTCCGTCAGGTCTCCGCCCGCGATGGACGCCCGGATTTCCGTGCTTCCCACATCCGCGGCCGATACCGCGCCGCCCATCGACATGGTCAGCGTCAGCATCAGGGCCAGCATGGCCGACAGAATCCGCTTGGTCTTTCTCATGAGTCTCTAACCTCCTTAAAATGTCCCCTCCTGGTCAGGACCGTCCGCCGTGGGGGGGACCCATCCTGATAAAAAAGGAAATGCTTCATTTGCGCAGGGTTTTCAGATGAAACTCCGGAAGGGCCGCAAGCCCGCTTCCCTGCCGGAAGGAATGGACCGCGCCGCAAAGGGCGCGGCCGTTCAGGCGCTCTTTCCGGACGGGGCGGAACCATCCGGGGCGGTGCGCATCAGATTTCTGGTAAACGCCATGCCGCGCGCGATAAGCAGCAGGCGCTCCTGATCCTCCAGCGGCAATTCCGCCGCTTGTTCGATGATTTTCCCGGCATATCCGGACAAACGGCTTTGAATTTCCCGCTCCGTCATCCTTTTCCCTCCTTAATGCTTTATAAATGAATTATAACATGTCAATTTTTCAGTGTCAATGAAGACTTTTGTAAAATGATTTCACTGACAATGAAAATAATCATTGAAAAAGCATTAGAAATAGGTTATAATTTCCATGAGGTGATGCTATGAACACGCTGGGTGCGCGCTTAAACTTTGCCCGTAAAAAAAGAGGGTACACGCAGAACTCCCTGGCGGAAGAAATCGGGGTTTCCCGCGGGGTGATCTACAATCTGGAAAAGGACAAAACCTCGCCGCAGCCAATCGTTATCAACGCCATCTGCCGGACGCTCCTAATCGACAAAAGCTGGCTCATGACCGGCGAGGGGGAGATGGAAGACAGGCATGCTGCATCCCAAAGCGCGCGCGTTCTGGCGGAGCTCTACGAGCTCGCCAAGGAACTCTCCGAAGAGGAACAGCTCTATATCCTGGATGTGATCAAGGCATTCCAGCAGCGGCTCGGGAACCACCCCGAGCCGCCCGAACAGTAAAAGGAGGCGGACAAGCACTGCTTGTCCGCCTCCTTTTTTGATCCTCACGCGGCAGCCGCGTTACGAAGGACGCGTATTCGGGTTGTTGAAGCTGGGCGGCGCGGCCTTCGTGTCTCCGAAGCCGTTGGCCGGGGAGGGCGTTGAAAGATTGAAATAGAGCCGGGAATCTTCCGTGACGCCAAAGTCCCGGTTCGAGCCGGAGTCCTGCACGCGGTTGAACGCCTCGCGGAAGAGCGCGTTGTGCGCCTCCTCGCGGTTAAGCAGAAAATCGATGGTCTCGCGGACGTACCGATCTTCGATCTGCCGGTGGAGGTATTCATAGACCACCTTGGCGCGCTGCTCCGAGGCGATGTTCGAAAGCAGGTCGGCGCACAAATCGCCCGTCACCGTGACATAGTCGGCCACCCAGGAATATCCCGAGGCGTTGATGAGCCCCGGGTTCAGTCCAAGCAGGACATGGCTTTGGATTTCACCCGCCGCGACCTGCTGGCTGTCGACGTCGTGGCCGTTGAGCATATTGATCGTCGTCGCCACCATTTCCATGTGGCTGAGTTCTTCCGCCGCGATATCCATGAAGAGGTCCTTGATCGCCGCGTCCTTGATGCGGAAGCTCTGCGACATATACTGCAAGGCCGATTTCAGTTCGCCGTTGGCCCCGCCCAGCTGCTCCTGCAGCAGGACGGCGTATTGCGGATTCGGTTTTTCCACCCGCACCGGATGGAACAACATTTTTTCATGCTTAAACACTGGGATGCCTCCTCCAATATTTTGGAATTATAATTCCCCGAGGGTTCTGGATTCATCCCTGAAAAATCAAAAAAGCGACAAAAATGGATCTCTCCTTTTGCGCCTTGTTTCCGTCGACCGCGCCCGGCGCAGGTAAAACACCGTTTCATCCTGCTGATTGCACTCACCGGCGCGCCGGGCGTTTTCCTCATCCGCAAAAATTTTGCGTCCGGCTTCTTTTTCCATTGACTTTTTTTCATTTTGGACGTATACTTAATTAATGCTTGTCAACTAGCATAATATTTTTAAAGAGGTATCTCATGTACAACGACAAAACACTCATTTGCAAAGACTGCGGAAACGAATTCCAGTTCACTGCCAGCGAGCAGGAATTCTACGCCGAAAAAGGATTCACCAACGAGCCGCAGCGCTGCAAACCCTGCCGCGATGCCAGAAAAGGAAATGCGCGCGGCGGAAATTCCGAGCGCCAGATGTTTGAGACGGTCTGCTCCGAGTGCGGAAAAACCTGCCGGGTCCCCTTCGAGCCGCGCGGCGACCGCCCTGTTTATTGCAGTGAGTGCTTCTCGAATAGAAGGTAATTCAGTTGCTCTTAAAGCGCGCCCTTTCGGGGCGCGCTTTTTTCGTCCCGGTGTGCTCCCATTCCAACCGCGGCGGGTTCATCGTCTATTCACCGCCGCCATACGGGCATCCCTGCTCGGCAATTTACCCCCTGCGCGTTTGTAAAGAACTCGCGGCTGCCAGATCGTCCGGAGGGGCTATCTAAATTAAAAACAGGCTTAAAGAACCCCCGCATGGGAATCTGAAAACGGATTCCCATGCGGGGGTTCTTTAAGCCGATTCCGAGTTTTGTGGAACCTTTACAGTTCGACCGCTTCATCTCATAGATGTAAAAATTGTATTGACAGAGATGTCAATCCATCCTCAACTCCCAACGCCTTCTTATTCTTGTCGATATATTGTGATTATGCTCCCCGAGGTGCGCGGGATCAACGGTCAGGAAGAAAGTTCGAGGATTCACGAACCACCAAATCAGGAGAAAGCCGGATAATAGAGGACTGCTTATTGGGATTCTGAATCCTTTCCATAAGTAAAGTAGCCGCCATCCGACCGATCTCATCCTCGCGCATCGTTACAGACGATATCGGCGGAGAGACAAACTGGCCCCATGTGGTGTTGTCCATACCAATAAGGGAGATGTCCTCTGGGATTCGCAATTGAATTTCACGGCAGGCTTCTATAACGCCCAGCGCCATTAAATCGTTGGCAGCCATAATAGCGGTTGGGCGTTCCTTTTTTCGAAGCAGCGCAGATGCGCACAGAAACCCTCCGCTTTTTGTAAATTGACCATTCGCATCATAATTGTCAAACGGAGGCAGGCCCGCCTCTTTCATGGCGGATAAATATCCTTCACAACGCTCCTTGCCCGTATGCGTGTGGATGTCCCCGCCTATATATGCAATGCGGGTATGACCGTGTTGAATTAAATGTTTAACAGCCATGCGCACGCCTTCATATGTGTCAATGAACACGCAATCATAATTCGGAGACGGGGGTGGATTATCCACCATGTTGGTAAGGACAACCGGACTCGCGCAAGAATTGATCGCCGCCACAAGCTCCGGGACAAAGTCAAAGGAAACGAAGATCATACCATCCCCTACACGCGCACGCAGGTTGTCTACCATCTGCAATTCCTTCTGCAGGGAGGCATTGGTATGGCAAAGTAAGGTGTAATATCCAAACTGCTCTAAAATTTCGCTCGCGCCTTGAATCATTCCAAAGTAAAATGTGTTATAAATATCGGGAATGCAGAACAGAATTCGCCCGGTTCTCTTATTACGCAGGCTACGTGCGGAATCCGAAGGGATGTACCCTTGCCGCTTTGCCTCTTCCTGTACAAGCATCCTTGTTTGGGGACTGCAATAGGAATCCGGACGCAGCGCGCGCGCCACCGTGGATGAGGACACGCCAAGCTGTTTTGCAATGCTATAAATACTTGCCATATAACAATTCTCTCCCAACAAATCTTTTCGTCGCAAACTACCGGATGCAGCCAGTTCCCGTCGGCAATAGAAGCGTCTGCTTAAGCACGCCGTTATGCTTATGGTGAAACCAATCATCCTAAAATTTATGTACAGCCATTTATCACATTATGCCATCAATGTCATTAAATTGCAAGCCATAATAGATGATTATTCCATCTAAAATATGGCGTGTTTTTTATATTTTAAAATATTTTTTGCATAAAATAGATAATCTATATTGACATAATTTTATATTAATAGTATACTTCGTCATATGACATCAATGTCACATTTTTATATGCTTAGGGAGATGATGCCATGCCGGTTTTAGAAAGCAAAGAGTTCTCCATAACATTTTCCGAGTCTACAGGGGCAATTGTCCGATTGGAAGACAAGCGGCGCAGCATCCTGTACATCGATCCAGATTTGCCGAACGAGCGTTCCCATGCCGTCCCTTTTCGTTGGGATGCCGGCAACGGCTTCATGGAAAGCTTCAAGGAATTTCTCGGCGCAAAAATGTCTGGCCAGGTCATGGAGCTGACCTGGCTGCTTGAAGACGGAGTAAGCCTGACGGCGGAAGTTCGAATTTTGGACGGAGAAGCTCGATTCAGGTTCAATGTGAGCAACCATACGGCATCTTGCATTCGCGCGATTGAATACCCGATCTTCCCGGGGCTGCACCGGATCGCCGGGCAGGGCCGCGATTTTTTGGCGCATCCCTACGCGACTGGGGTTCTCATAAAAGATCCGCTTCTGCATTTTAATTGTGACGGCAATGGGCTGCGTTATATGCCGTATCCGGAATCCTTTTCCGGCTGCAGCGCCCAATTTTTTACCTATTACGGGCAAGAAAGGGGCGGGCTTTATTTTGCGGCATATGACAGCGGGCTGCATCTCAAATGGTTAAATTTCTACCACATGCATTTGCGGCTTGAGGCGTCTCATATCCTCGGCAGTGATGATATTCGGCCCGGCGCCGGATTGTCCATGGATTATGATTTTGTCCTGCGGTTCACAGATGGCGACGGCTGGTACGAAGCCGCCGATCTTTACCGCGGATGGGCTCTGCAGCAGCCCTGGTGTGCAAAAGGACTGCTGGCGGATCTGCCGGACGACAAAAAGCCGGTTTGGCTGCTCGAGAAAGTCGGAGCATGTACGTTCGGCGTCAATGCCGGACATAACCGTACTGCCTGGTTAAAGCGTTATCATGAGGATATAAAAGTCCCGGTTTTTCATATACTTGGCCCGGATTGGACGGACGAGCCGCAAACCTTTGGATCCGGTGTGCCCGGCGGCTACAACGACTGGTTTCCCACGCGCTTTGACAAGGAAAACCTGGACACAATCCACGCAAACGGCGATTACGCCGCTCCATTTGAGTTTGATTTACTTGTCGATCTAGGCAAGGACGACAGCGACAATCTGAAAAAGAACCTTATGAAATTCCCAAGGGACAGCAAAAGTTTTGACGATTATCATTTTAGGATCCTCTGTCCCCACACGCAGTATACCAAGGATTTGCACCGCCGGCGCGATATGCAGGTCATGCAGGAAGCGGATCTGGACAGCATGTATTACGACATATCCGCAAACAATCTGATGATGTCCTGTCTTAGCGATTCCCATGGTCACCCGGTTGGTGGGAGCACCTCCATCAATCATGGCTTTAAGGACCTGTATCAGGACACGAAGAACGCACTGCAGCAAAAAACCGGAAGGTATATCCCTATCGGCACAGAGCTGGTTAACGAGATATTCCTAGACGACCTCGATTACTACCAGGCGCGTTCATGGGCTTTACCATCCTCTACTCTGGAATTTTGGCCGATCCGACACTTCTTTCTCAGCGGGGTGGCGGAGGCGATCCCGCTGTTCGGCTATGTATACAGCGGTTACGGTCCGCTGCGGATGGACGGTTGGGGAAAGCTGGTCGAAGAAACCGGCGAGCTGTTTTACAGTATCGTCGCTAGGGTCTATCTTTGGGGAGGCATCTACGAAATTAACCACGAGTACAGCCCGATGGAAGCCCTCAATGGAAAAACGAACCCATCGTCGGAGCATTACATCGATTTCAATGAGGTCGCCTATGCATACAGCGCCGATCGCGCGGCCTATCTGCGGCAATTTGCCGCGTTCCGTACAGGCGCACCCAATAAGTATCTTGCATACGGCATTATGCTTCCGCCGCCCAGCTGCGATGCTCCGCTGGTAAAAATGTCTTATTACCATTACAACCACGTTGAGGCGGATGCATCCTACAACACCCGGGGAGATTCCGAGGTGCCCTCCGTGTTGACCAGCGCGTGGTGTTCGCCACATCGTGAAACGAGGGCCGTATTGCTTGCCAACACAACCGGAAACAGTCGCACCGTGACCATAAAAATCGACCCTGTGAAATACGGGATGTCGGGGCTTTGGAGCGCGACTCTCTATGATTCGTTTGACCCGGAAAATAAAAACCCGGGCAAGGACTTGGGCACGGCAGACACCGGCGGCGAAATCTCCCTGACACTCACACTTGCACCGCGCAGTCCTTATATGATTGAGTTTACAAAAATATAACCGACCACACAAAAAGGAGGAAGTATTTATGTCAAAAGTCAAACGTGTCCTAAGCATCCTGACCGCCATCCTAATGCTGGTGGGGCTCGCCGCCTGCGGCGGCGAGGGTTCACAGTCTGTCGTCGACAGCTCTCCGTCACAAGCGGTGTCAACTGCAGACTCACTGGAGGCATCGCCGGCAATAGAGCCTGTAACCCTGACGTACTGGAACAGCTTTACCGCGGAAGACGGCGAGATTCTAACCGATATCGTCAATAAGTTCAACGCAAGCAATGATTATGGTATTACTATCGAGATGGATATCATGCCGTTGGATAACCTATCCAATAAGTTGGCACTCGGCTTTGCATCTGGGACTGCACCCGACTTTTTCACCATAACATCTGATTATTTCGCCAGCTATGCGTCCGAAGGGTTCGTAACGGACCTGTCTCCTTTTTTCAGTTATGACGGCGTCGATAAGGACGACATCTCGGAAGGCGCACTCAACATCGCCCAGGTAGATGGCAAGCAATATTTCCTGCCGAAAACCATCAACAGCTTTTTCCTATACTGGAATAAGGACTTGTTTGAGGCGGCCGGACTGGACCCTGAAAAAGGGCCCGAAACCTGGGAAGAGCTCGAAGAATACGCCGTCCGGCTGACGGACCCGGCAAACAATATATCGGGATTCGGCGTACCGGCCCGATCGGGCGGAGCGTTTAATATCATCGGGAACTGGATGCTTTCCTATGGCGGCGGCGTTCTCAACGAGGATCAGACTCAATCGGTTCTGAACAGCCCGGAAAATCTCGCTGTGATGACGCATATGCAAAACTTGATCCATACCGAGAAAACAGGGCCCGAAGGCACCACGCTGGATGAATTAATGCAGATGATGATAGGCGGCAACCTGGCTATGACGATCAACGGGCCATGGGCCAACGGCGGGTTAGCCAATAATGAGATCAATTATGGCATTACCGCGATCCCTCACGCAGAGGGCCTCAAGCCTGCTGCCTACGGGGATGCCACCGGCTTTGCCATCCCCTCTTCCACAGATGCCTCCAAACACGCCGCCATCTATGAATTTATAAAGTACTGGTACTCCGCGGAATCGTATTCAAACTGGGTTACCTCCGCGATGTCTATTCCCTTAACAAAATCCGTTATGGAGATTGATGAAGTCAAGAACAATCCCATCCTCACGGCGATGGGCGGTCAAGCTTCCTATGCCCAGGCAATTTTACCCGGAAACCCTCAGGCTTCCGTAATCATTGATGATGTCGTCCTGCCGATGGTGGAGTCCATTCAAATGGGCGCAGATCCCGCGACAGCTTTGGAAGAAGCCGACGCAGTTTTGCAGGGTATGGTATAGTTCGCATCATACCCCAGATAAACAAGCGGCGGCGGGGAACAGCTCTCGCCGCCGCTTGCCAGCATGGGCACAACGATTGCGGACTTTTTTCCGGGAGGGTGTTGTATGATGCATTCGCTGAAACGGCTTGGCAAGTTTCTAAATAAACCGAACCGATCCGCCTACTTTTTTATTTTTCCAGCAGCAATCATTCTGATCGTTTTCACTTTTGTCCCGCTGATTGGTACGTTGGCATTTGGTTTTTTGAATGTCAATCTCTTCTTTAGTGAAATCACCTTTGCAGGATTTGACAATTTTATCCGATTTTTCAATGATACTCGGGCAATCAACAGCCTCCTGCACTCGCTCGGCTTTATGTTGTGGCAGGTCCCCCTTCAAATTTCCGTGGGACTGCTTTTGGCGGTGGCATTGCAAAAAAACAACTGGTTCAACAAAATGTGCCGTTCGATTTGCTTCGTCCCGGTCGTCTGCTCATTAACCGCCATCAGCATTATATGGACCGTCCTGCTCAACAGGAATGTCGGCTATATCCCCCACCTGATTCGCCAGCTTGGATTGCAGGCCCCGGCTTTTCTGACGGATGCGAAATGGGCACTGCCAACTGTCGCCATCGCCACAGTGTGGAAAGATTTCGGCATGACGCTGGTAATTTTGACCGCCGCCCTCCAGGATGTTTCACCTTCCCTATACGAGTCGGCTGAGATAGACGGCGCGGGGCCGGTAAAAAAGTTCTTTTGGATTACGATTCCCCAGATCATCCCGTCTATCGGGTTTTGCCTGCTCACCACTTTCATCTCTTCCATGCAGGTGTTCGATCAGGTGTTTATCATGACGGGCGGGGGGCCCTTGTTCCAGACCGAGAGCGCGGTGCTGTATATCTACAAGCGCGGATTCAGCCCTCCCTTTGAATTGGGTTATGCTTCGGCAGTCTCTTGGATGCTGTTTGTCATGATCGCAGTAATTGCCTTCTCCATGAACCGGTACATGGCGCGCAAAGAAGAACAATGCAGTTAAAGGGGGAGTTGGCTTGAATAAAAGGGTGTCGGCAATTGCACATAAGGTTGTCATGCTGGTTCTGATGGTATGTATTTTATTCCCGTTTTTATGGTTGTTGGTTTCTTCCTTTAAACCTGAAAGAGATATCGTAAGCTGGCCGCCCACCCTGTTTTCGGAAGGGTATACCACGGCCAATTATAAAAGAGTATTCGACGTTATCCCATTGTTGTACAACATCCGGAATACGGTAATTTTTGCGGGCGGGGTTGTACTCTTCCAGCTTGTCTTCAACACCCTGGCCGGTTATGCCATGGCAAGGCTGGATTTCAAAGGGAAAAAGGTTATGTCCTATTTGATCCTGATGGCCATGATGATTCCGTTTCAGGTATACATGATACCGCTGTACTTTATGGAATTTAATATGGGTCTGCTCGATACCTTCTGGGGGCTCATTTTACCACGTATGGCTGCGCCGTTCGGTATTTTCTTGATGCGGGCCAGTTTTGTCGGCTTGCCACGGGGCCTGGAGGAAGCGGCGCGCATAGACGGATGCAGCGAGATCGGGATTTTTTTCCGTATTATGCTGCCGCTTGTAAAACCCGGATTGCTTACTATGGCTATCATCACCCTCATGCACAACTGGAACGACCTGCTGTATCCCATGATGCTGACAAGTAATCCTCGGATGCGCACGCTCTCAGCCGGATTGGCGCTGTTTACCGGCGAAAACATCATTGCCTACGGACCCGTGCTGGCTGGCACTGTGATCTCGATTATCCCGCTGCTGGTGATCTATGTGTTTGCGCAACGGTATTTTATCAGCGGAGTTGCTATGTCGGGCATGAAAGAATAATCTGATCTGTTATGCATGTATCTCGGCAACTCGAGCCCCTTCAACCACAGAAGGATCATTCATCGAATCAGTATTTTGAGAGGATTGAAAATATGAGCTTTAACGGACTGAACACAAACATGGGGAATTTATTCCGCGTATCCAAAGCAAAGACACGCTCGATTTCCCCAGAGAACTTTACGGGCGAAAAAGGAAAGGGGGGCATGACACCGCTCGAAAACGGTACTGCAAAACACGCCGCCCAGAGCCTAGGCCTTGGCTGGAAAGTTAATCCCTATATCATCATCCAGCCCGGTACCACCTTCACCATTGCCGAGATCGACGGTCCCGGTTGTGTCCAGCAAATCTGGCTTACCCCCACGGGAAAATGGCGCAACACGATCATTCGTATGTATTGGGACGGACAGGAGCAGCCCTCTGTTGAATGCCCGATTGGTGACTTTTTTGCAAGTTCATGGGATTCCTACGCGCCTCTAAACTCCCTCGCCGTATGTGTAAACCCCGGCAGTGCGTTCAACTGCTACTGGCAAATGCCGTTCAAAAAACATTGCAAGATGACTCTTGAGAATATTGATAAAGTTCCCGTAACTATCTATTACCAAATCAACTATACCTTAACGGACATCCCTGACGATGCCGCCTATTTCCACGCCCAGTTCCGCCGCACAAACCCACTCCCCTATGGGGAAGTATATACGATTGTCGATGGCATCCAAGGCGAAGGACAATATGTCGGGACCTATATGGCATGGCAATCCAACAGTGTTGGGTGGTGGGGCGAAGGCGAGATTAAGTTCTATATGGACGGCGACTCGGATTTTCCCACCATCTGTGGGACCGGCACGGAAGATTATTTCTGCGGCTCTTATAATTTTGAGAACCAACAGACCAAACAGTATGAAGCATTCTCGACAGCATACTCGGGACTGCATCACGTAATGCGTCCGGACGGGCTCTATCAGAGCCAGCCGCGATTCGGAATGTACCGCTGGCATATTGCAGATCCCATACGCTTTGAGAATGACCTGCGTGTGACAATCCAGGCGCTCGGGTGGCGTGAAGATGGCCGTTATCTGCCCTTACAGGACGATTTGGCCTCAGTTGCTTACTGGTATCAGACGCTGCCGACCGTTAATTTCCCAAAACTCCCCGATAAGGATTACCTCGAAAATATCAACTGGCCGTTCACGGTAAGATAGACCATCTGTTGAAATCCGTCCTCGCTCGGTATATTCTTCAAAACGTACCGGATCGGTTTTCACTGATTGATATCCCCTTCTATGCTATTTCGCTTCCCTTTTTCACATGAAAAGCGAACAGGATTGTCTTTTACTTTCGTAAAAAACAATCCTGTTTTGTTTACACCAACACCGCAAAACCACTGTTTTACGAACCTGACATTTCTGAGGGAGGGGTATCTTCCACACGGAGGCTGCTTTCGGCTGGCCACTCATTGCGTCATCCCCGCACCTTTTGTAATATCTTCGCCACTTCCTCAGTTTTGAGAACTTTTCCGTAGGACACCACTTTCCCGTCTACCACCAGTGCCGGAGTGGTCATCACGCCATAAGCGGCAATCTGCGCAAAGTCCGTCACATGGTCAATGGCATCCCCCATGCCGAGCTGGGCAAGCGCCTCACGGGTAGCGGCTTCCAACTGGTTGCACTTCGCACAGCCGGAGCCGAGGATTTTCACAGATGCGCTCTCGGCCTTGGCAGTTTTCGCTTTCTCCTTAGATTCGGGGGTGCAGCTTCCTCCACAGCAGCAGGAGGCTGTTCTTTCTTCCTTTTTCCTTCCAAACAAAGCCATTGTAAAAATCTCCTTTACAGATTATAGAAGGAACGTCTGAATTACATTAAAGAAATATCCGACGAGAATGATACCCACGGCGCAAATACCGATGAACAGGCCCAGCAGTCTCGGCTTGACAGCTTTTTTCAGCATGATCATGGACGGCAGACTCAACGTGGTCACCGCCATCATAAAGGCGAGGATGGTGCCGAGCTGCGCGCCCTTAAAGAGCAGGGCCTCTGCGATAGGGATGGTCCCAAAAATGTCGGCATACATGGGGATGCCCACCAGCGTGGCAAGAATGACGCCAAAGGGATTGCCGCTTCCCAAGGCGGCCTCGATCCAGTGTTCGGGAATCCAGTTGTGGATGAGGGCGCCAATGCCGACACCTGCAAGGATATAAGGAAACACCTTTTTGAACGTGGAGAGCATCTGCTCTTTGGCATAGACCAGCCGCTCCTTCCTTGTCAGGTCGGGGGATTCCATATCTACGCTGCCTGCTGTGAGAATGAAGCTCTCCACATACTTTTCCATGTGCAGCTTCTCGATGACGGTCCCGCCCGCCACGGCGATGACTAATCCCATCACCACATAGATAATGGCAACCTTTGACCCGAAAATGCTCATAAGCAGTACGAGGCTCCCCAAATCCACCATTGGGGAGGAAATCAAAAATGAAAATGTCACGCCTAATGGCAAGCCCGCGCTGCTAAAGCCGATAAAAAGCGGGATGGAGGAGCAGGAGCAAAACGGCGTTACCGTACCCAGCAGGGCGGAAATGCAGTTTGCCCAAATGCCATGAAACCGTCCAAGAATCTTTTTGCTTCGCTCTGGCGGGAAGTAGCTCTGAAGATAGCTGATGAAAAAAATCAGGAAGCAGAGTAGAATGGTAATCTTCACCGTGTCATAAAGAAAAAACTGAATGCTGCCGCCCATGCGGCTGCCGACATCTATCCCCAGGACAGAAAGCACCGTACCGATCAGCGCATTGAGCCATTTCATACCGAGAAGTTGATTTTGAATAAAATCCCAGATCATTGGCAGCACTCTCCTGTATCCTCAGCGCAGGAAAGGCCGCCGATAAACCGCTTAAACGAATCCAGCGTATCACAGCTTAAGGAGTAGTGGCTCCACTTGCCCTCTTTCCGAACCCTCACCAGGCCGCACTCACAGAGAATTTTCATGTGGTGAGAAAGGGTCGGCTGTGTAATTTCAAAGTGTTCCAACAGCCTGCAGGCGCACTTCTCACCATCAGACAGCATTTGTACAATTTGCAGGCGGTTGGAATCTCCCAACGCCTTGCAAATCGACGCAACATCAATGGTATCCATCGTTCACACCTCATATCGACAATGATCTATGTGTTATTATATGCAACACATAGATCATTGTCAATATAAAAACTCAGATCCATCGCAGAAAAGGCTCCCAAGCCCGTTTGAAGGGCCCGCAGCCAAATTGGCCGCGGGCCCTCACATACGCCAAATATTCCATGTCCGCCCCATTCTTCGCGCCTCATGAAAACGCTGAAGTCACCGGGGCCTGAGCTGCCAAAAGGCGACCGCGCTGGCCGCGGCAACGTTCAGGGAGTCCACCTTATGGGACATCGGAATGCGGGCGATATAATCGCAGCCGGCAACCGTGCGGGGCGAAAGCCCATAGCCCTCCGTTCCCAGCACAATCGCGAGCTTCTCTTCCGCGGCGAGCCTCGGGTCCTCTATGCTGACGGCGGTGTCGCTTAACGCCATGCCGACAAGCTTGAAACCCAGCTTCCGCACGCGCTCAATGCCCGGCTGCGGCCACTCGGCGGAATCGCCGCCGATGCGGGTCCACGGCACCTGGAAGACGGTGCCCATGCTGACCCGCACCGCGCGCCGGCACAGCGGATCGCTGCATGAGGGGGTGACCAGCACGGCGTCGATATTCAGCGCCGCGGCCGAGCGGACAATGGCGCCGACATTGGTGGAGTCCATAATGTTTTCCAGTATCGCCACCCGGCGCGCGCCGGCGCACAATTCCTCGACGCTGGGCAGCCGTGGGCGGCGCATGGCGCACAACACCCCGCGGGCCAGCCGATAACCGGTCAGTCGTGCCAGCAGATCGTCGTCCGCGGTATAGACAGGAACGCCCGGGCATCGGGCGATGATTTCGCGCGCCTGCCCGGCAATCTGTTTGCGCTCCACCAAAAGGGAGACGGGCGCGCACCCCGCGTCGAGCGCAAGCGCAATCACTTTGGGGCTTTCAGCGATAAAGACGCCCCTTTCCGGTTCCAACCGGTTTCGCAGCTGCGCTTCCGTAAGGCGGGCAAAAAGCTCCAGTCCGGGCGATGAAAAATCGCTGATTTCAATGATATTGGACATCATATCTCCGATCCACCGCCTTCGCCTCATCGCGTAAGAGCGCCCCGGGGAAAGGCGTTTTTCCTTAATTATACCGCGGCGTCCGCCAAAATGCCACCGCAAAAGGCGGAGAAATCCACCGGGAGCGTCCAAAATCACGTTCCCCAGCCTCCGGCGGAAGGAGGTTTCCAGCGTGTCCAGCCGCAAGTACCTTGCCGCGACGCTTGCCGGCCGCGAGGAAGCGCGTCTCAACGTAAGAGCATGGAAAACTGGACGCCTATCTAGGAAAAGATGCTGTTGGGATCGAAAAAATCCCAAGTGGTAAAAAACATAAAATAGGCCAAAATCGCACGGGAAAAAGGGAACAAATGTTTTGATGAGCATTGCCCCGATATTTTATCGTTTTTTGGCCTATATTTTGGCCTATATTAAATGAAAAACAGGCATAGAAAAAACCCGTATGAAAAGCCTGTAAACCGGCTTTTCATACGGGTTTTATCATGGTCGAGGTGACAAGACTTGAACTTGCGGCCTCTGCGTCCCGAACGCAGCGCTCTACCAAACTGAGCCACACCTCGATGGCTGCCCGACTAGGATTCGAACCCAGACAAACAGAGTCAGAGTCTGTCGTGCTACCTTTACACAATCGGGCAATGTGCACAAGTCACGACTTATATTATATCGCACATCTCGAAAAAGTCAAGTCCTCTGCCGATATTTTTGGAAAAATGTTGGCGTATGCCGGGGAACGGATTGGGAAACATACTGTGAAGGGCATTGCGGAAAAAGCGCCGCTTCCGTAGAGGAAATGTCCGCAAAAGACTTGAAGCGATTTTTGATCCGTGTATAATAGGGATAAGAAGACAATCTGGGAGGTTTTATAGATGTCAGTGGTTCATTTTTCAAAGGATACCTTCGATACGGAGGCGCTCGGCGCCGCCGGGCCCGTGCTGGTCGACTTCTGGGCGCCGTGGTGCGGCCCCTGCAAGATGCTCGGCCCCATCATCGAACAGCTCGGCGACGAGATGGACGGCAAGGCCGTCATCGGCAAGGTGGATATCGACGAGGAGCCCGACCTCGCGGCCCGCTACGGCGTGATGTCCATCCCCACCCTCATCCTCTTCAAAAACGGCGAGGAGGCCGCCCGCATGGTCGGCCTCCAGTCCAAGCAGGCGCTTGTACGGATGATCGAAGAGGCGTAATCCCGCAAAGTTTTTCAAAATCCCCCGCTTGGCGGGGGATTTTCTTTTCCCCCGAGGGGAAACTATCCGCAGAATACAAATTTTTATGGATTGGCGGGTGGTGCCGATGGTGGTCGTCACCGCGGGCGGCCCCGGCAGGCGTCTGCGGGAGCTGCTGCGCACGGGCGGCGCGCTTTCGATGCTCTGCGCGGATACCGACAGGGCCGCGTTCTCAGGGGACGGCCCCGATATCGTCTTCATCTCCCAGCGGGCCTTTTACCAGATCGCGTGCGAAAACGCCGCGTTCATCGTCCGCAGAAAGGGCGAGCTGCCGCAGGAGTTCTCCTGCAAAAATGCTGTCGCGATCATCGACAGCGCCGACCCCGCCGTGCTTTCCGCCGTGGCCGGGCGCAGGCTGCCCGCCGTCACCTGCGGGCTCGGCACCTCCGACACCCTCACCCTCTCCTCCCTCACGGTGGACAGCGCGGTGATCTCCCTCCAGCGCCAGATCACCGCCTTCGACGGGACGCAGGTGGAACCCTTTGAGCTGCCCGTCTCCTTCTCGGGAAAGCTCGAGCCGTTCGAGCTGCTGGCCGCCGCCGCGATCTTCTGCCTCATGGGCAAGCAAAACCCATTGGCCGCCGCGCCCCTCTGGCGTATCCCGCCCGGCCCGCGGCCTTAAAAACAGGCGCCGGGCGCCTGTTTTTCCCATGGGGCGGATTTGCGCGCAAGGCCGCGGCCCCGGCCGGGGCGCGCCTTTCATGAAAGACGGCGGAATCTGGATTGCCGCGCAGGATTTGACAGTTATAATCATTTCGCCCGCGCCCATACTATTACTGCAAACGCAAGAAACATTCTTCAGAAAAATTTAAGGAGTGTATTTTAACATGTCTAACAATTCTTCCAACAATCCTGTTGTCCCGCAGGCTCGTGAAGCCCTCGATAAGTTCAAGATGGAAGCTGCCCGTGAAGTCGGCGTCAACCTCAAGCAGGGCTACAACGGCGACCTGACCTCCCGTGAAGCCGGTTCCGTCGGCGGCCAGATGGTCAAAAAGATGATCGAAGCGTACGAGAACTCCATGAAGTAAGTTTCCCCAGAAGGGTATGAAAAACGGACAGGCAGCCGCCTGTCCGTTTTTTGTCGTCTGCCGCCTATCTGCCCTGCAAAAGCCGCGCCGCCAGCGCGGGGTCGGGCGCGACCACGGCGGTCTGGTAGGGCTCGTAGAGCACGAGTCCCGGCTTTCCCGCCGGGTGCTTGCGCACGTTGCGGATTTCGGTGTAGTCGACCGCCACCTTGCCCGATTCCCGCGCCTTCGAGTTGCAGGCCGCGATGACCGCCGCCTGCTCGACCGTGCGGTCGGGAGGCGTCCTGCCCTCCGTCACGATCACCACATGGGAGCCGGGAATTTTCTGGGTGTGCAGCCAAAGGTCGCTGTTGCGGCTGTCCTTTAAGGTCAGCCGGTCGTTTTGCAGGTTGTTGCGCCCGCAGAGGATGGTAAATCCGTCGTCCGAACGGTATTTGAGCGGCGGGAGCTTCTCCTCCTTCATGCCGCGCCTGGGCACGCGGCGGACATAGCCCTGGCCCGCCAGTTCGTCCCGGATGGCGTTCAGCTCGCTCTCCAGCGAGGCGCGCGCCAGTTCGTCGAACACCGTGTCGAAATAGCCGAGCTCCGCCTCCCCCTGCGCGATCAACGCGCGCAGCTTCTTTTCGGCGGTGTCCGCCTTGCGGTAGCGCGCGTAGTATCGCTGGGCGTTCTGGCTCGGGGTCAGCATCGGGTCGAGCGGGATTTTGACCCTGGGCGAGCCCTCCTCGTAATAGTTTTCCAGCTCGGCGAAGGGCATCCCCTTTTCGAGCGCGTAGAGGTTTGAATTGATGAGGTCGCCGTAAATTTTCAGCGTCTCCCGCTCGGTCGACGCCTTCAGCTCCTCCCGCTGGGCGGCCAGCTTGCGCGCCGTCCGGTCGCTGAGGTTGACCAGCAGCTTGAGCAGGTCCGCGCCCCGCTGGTGCATCCGGTCGATGCGGTCACGCTCGCTGTAAAAGCTGTCGAGCAGCGCGCTGTAGCTGTCGTACTCCCGGCAGACGAGGGCGTGCCCGTACTGGTTGACGTCGAGATAGGAGAAGTCCTTCGGCTTGCCCGTGCCGTCGACGAGCATCGTCGGGCGGGCGCCGCCGGAATTCAGCCGGTCGGAGAGCTGCGCCAGGTAGAATTTGAGCCGCGTCTCCCGCTCCTCGGTGAGCTGGGAGACCAGCACCTCCTCCCCGCGCGCCGCGTTGTGGGCGATCTCGCGGCAGACGAGCGGGCTCATCCCCTCCAGCGCGCCGAGCAGCGCCTTGGAGAGCTCGGCATCCTTTCCCGCGCGCAGCCGCGCGACGATCTCGGACGGGGAGGCCGTATAGATATTCAGCCGGTCCTGCGCGGGCACGTGGGTATACGCCATCCCGGGCAGCACCGGGCGCACGCTGCTCATCTCGTCGCTCACCCGCTTGACCGCGTCGACGACGCGGCCGTCGGGGCCGACTAGGATGATATTGCTGTGCCGCCCCATGATCTCGACGGCGAGCGTCAGGACGACCCGGTCGCCCAGCTCGTTCACCGTTTCAAAGTGCAGGTGCAGCACCCGGTCGAGCCCCGCCTGGGTGATGCCGGCGAGCTTCGCGCCAGTCAGGTGCTTGCGCATCAGCATGCAGAACATCGGCGGGGATTTGGGGTTGTCCTGCGGCAGGGAGGTAAAATGCAGCCGCGGGTTGGAGGCCGACGCAGAGACGAGCAGCTTGTGGCTGCCCGCCTGCGCGCGCATGGCGATGACGATCGTCTCGCGCGCGGGCTGGTGGATTTTGTCCACCCGTCCGCCGACAATCCGGTCCTCGATCTCCCGCTTGAGCTGGCTTAAAAAGACGCCGTCCAACGGCATGGTTCTCACGCTCCAATTTCAAAAAAGAAAATTCCGCCCGCTCCATCGGCGGGCGGAAGAAGTGGTCATGCGGTCACAGGGTTTTCAAAAAACGCTCGATCCGTTTGAGCGCCTCCAGTAAATGATTGACCGAATAGGAGTAGGAAATGCGCACAAAGCCCTCCCCGCTTTCGCCGAACGCGTCGCCGGGGATGACCGCCACATGCTCGGCGGCCAGCAGCTTTTCGCAGAATTCGCCGCTTGTCATCCCGGTCTCCCGGATGCTCGGGAAGACGTAGAAGGCGCCCTCCGGCTCGAAGCACCGCAGGCCCATCCGGTTGAGCCCATCCACCAGCAGGCGGCGGCGCATGTCGTAGGAATCGCGCATCTCCCCGATGTCGCCGTCGCAGTTTTTGAGCGCCTCGACGGCGGCGTACTGGCTCGTCGTGGGCGCGCACATGATCGCGAACTGGTGCACCTTGGTCATCTGGGCGATCACCGGGGCGGGGCCCACCGCGTAGCCGAGCCGCCAGCCGGTCATCGCGTAGCTCTTGGAAAAGCCGTTGACGATGATCGTGCGCTCCTTCATCCCGTCGATCTCCGCGATGGACACATGGCGTTCGCCGCCGTAGGTGAGCTCGGCGTAGATTTCGTCCGACAGCACCATGATGCCGGTGCCGCGCAGCACCCCGGCAATCGCCTCCAGATGCTCCCGGCGCATGACCCCGCCCGTGGGGTTGTTGGGGAAGGGCAGCACCAGCAGCTTGGTTTTCGGCGTGATCGCGGCGCGCAGCGCCTCGGGCGTCAGGCGGAAGCCGTCCTCCGGCCTGGTGGCGATCGGCACCGGCACCCCGTCGGTCAGCGCGGTGATCGGGGTATAGCAGACGAAGGAGGGTTCCACCACGAGCACCTCGTCGCCCGGGTTCACCAGCGTGCGGATGGCCAGGTCGATCGCCTCCGAGCCGCCCACCGTGACGAGCACCTCGCTCTTCGCGTCGTATTCGAGGGTGAAGCGGCGGCGCAGGTAGTTGGCGATCTCCTTTTTGAGCGGCGCGAGGCCGGAATTGGCGGTGTACCAGGTGTGCCCGCGCTCAAGGCTTTCGATGCCCGCGCGCCGGATGCTCCAGGGGGTCTTGAAGTCCGGCTCCCCCACGCCCAGCGAGATTACGTCGTCCATCTCGGCCGCGATGTCGAAAAAGCGGCGGATGCCCGACGGCTTCAGCGCGACGGCGCGGCGGGACAGAATTTTGTCGTAGTCCATCACAGGGAGGTTACCTCCCTCTCGTCCTTGACATCGTCGACCATGAGCAGCCCGCGCTCCTTATACTTTTTCAGCACGAAGTGGGTGCTCGTCGACTGGACCGGTTCGAGCGGCGCAAGCCGGTGCGCCACGAAGAGGGCGATGTCCTTGAAGGTCTTGCCGCTGATCGTGAGCGCCAGATCGTAGCCGCCGCTCATCAGATAGCAGGTCTCCACCTCGCGGAACTGGGAGATCGTGTAGGCGATCTCCTCAAAGCCCATGCTGCCCTTGGGGATCACCTTGATCTCGATGCGCGCCGAAACAAGGTTGCGGTCGGTCTTGTCCCAGTCGATGAGCGCCTTGTAGCCCTTGATGATCCCCTCTTTTTCCAGAGAAGCGATCGCGCCCGCGACCTCCTCTTCCCGTGCGCCCAGCATCGCCGCCAGCTGCGCGTCGGTCAGCTTCGCGTCCTCCGCGATCAGTTTCAGCAATTTTTCGGTGTCCAGCATGGTACCCAACTCCTTTGTCAGATGATTTTAAAGGGAAGCGGCTGGCGCTCCTTATAAAACGTGAAGGCCGTAAAGCCGGCGTCGATCAGCATCTGCATGCCCGCGGCGATCCCGTCGCCGATCCGGTCCGCCGCGTGCGCGTCGGAGCCGAGCGTGATGTATTCGCCGCCCAGCTCGCGGTAGCGCCTGACGTATTTGAGCGGCGGCATCGTGTCCCCGAGCTTCTGCCAGAGGCCGGAGGTGTTGATCTCGATCGCGCGGCCGTTGCGCGCGGTCGTCTTTAAAATCGCGTCGATGATGTCGTCGTACCGGGAGAGGTTCACCGGGATCTTGTGCTCGCCGGTGATGTAGCGCACCGGGTAGGTCAGGTGGCCGAGCACGTCGAATTTATCGAGCTTCGCCACGTCGAGCAGGTAGCGGAAATACCAGTCCAGATAGCGGTCGATGTCCCGCGGGCTCCACTCGCCGAAATCGCAGTAGTAGATGTCCTCCCCCTGCACCGTGTTGTGCTGGGAGACCATCACCATGTCGAATTTGAAGGAGGCGAGCACCTTGTCGGTCAGCGCCGGGTCATAGAGCACATCGCCCAGCTCGACACCCGCCATGACGGCCAGCTTGCCGTTGAAGACGCGGCGCGCCTTGGCCGCCTCGAACACCGACTGCTGGATGCGCAGCTCGTACTTGTCCTGCGCCCAGGCGCGCAGTTCGCAGTGGTCGGTGACGCAGATGCCCGATATATCCTTTTCCACCGCCTTCTCGCACATGAACATGACCGAGTGGTGCCCGTCGTTCGAGTTGTCCGAATGGGTGTGGCTGTCGAATAGGTTGATGAACATGAAATCCCCTCGCTTCCGTCGCGGCCTTTCCCGTGGGCCGGGTGATCGTAAAAACATATTAATTAAGATAGTATAGCACAAATGCCCGAATTAGTATAGCATTTTTGTAAATTCTGTGCTATACTATCTTATCGTTTAAAAGCTCCGGGCTCGCCCGGGAGATTTTTGGGAGGTACGACGATATGCGTGCTGTTTTAACCGTCATCGGCAAGGACCATGTGGGCATCCTTTCCAAGGTCGCCAACCAATGCGCCGCGTGCAACGCCAACATCATCGAGGTCACCCAGACCGTTTTGCAGGACCTCTTCTGCATGATCATGATGATCGACATCTCCGAGGTCAACTGCGAGATGTCCGAGCTCGTCTACCAGATGAACCGCCTCGGCGAGGATTCCGGCCTTTCGATCCACGTCATGCACGAGGACGTCTTCAACTCGATGCACAGAATTTAGGCGCACGTCAGTTGCGGCCCCGGACCGCAACTGACCTCGCGATCGGACTAGCCGATGCGCGTGCGCCTCACGGGCGGAGGGCGAGCCGTCCTCCCCCGTGTGCCCCCTCCCGGCGGGCACCCCGCACCTTCCGTTTCCCGCTGCTGGGAGCGCCGAGATCAGGTTGAGCCCTCAGCTAGTGTACCTGTGGGGAGCGGCGGCAGTTCGCGGGTCTTGGCAAGGTACTCCCGGAGATTCCTAAGAACCCGGCGGAGGGTTCTT
>NZ_CABUCJ010000012.1 GCF_902490045.1 uncultured Anaerotruncus sp. | reverse complement strand
GGGGCGCGGTGGCAGACCTCGCCAAACGGCCTGCCGAGCGCCGAAAGCCCCGCCACGGCGATCACCCGGTCGTTTCCCGGCGGGATGACCGGCTCGGTGGAATTCGGGAACTTCACCGGCAGCCGCCGGGAGCCGTCCGCCTCGAGGAAGAGCGCGTCGGTGTGCGCCGCGAGCCACGCGAGCGTCCCGGGCGCGGGCGCGGCGAGCTTCCCGGGGGCGCCCCGCGCCGGCGTGCCGGCAACGGCGATCCGCCCGGACGCGAGCGCCCGCTCCAGCGCGGCGGGATCGCCGTCGCAGACGACCGCGACGCGGCCGTCTGCCGCGGGGCGCAGGATGTGGGTGGTCGTCCCCGCGCCCACGCGCAGCCCCCGCCGCGCGTATTCTCCGGCGAGCGCGTACATGAGGGTGGTCTTGCCCCCCGCGCCCACGATGGAAATGATCCTTTCCCGCCCGGGGATGAGCCCCAGCCGTTCAGAGAGTTCCATGCGGTTTCCCTCCCTCCCCGTCCCGGAACTGCCCGAGCAGAAATTCCGCTAGCGCGCGCGCTGCGGGAGAGAGGCGGCCGTCCCTGCGCTGGACGAGGTAGAGCCGCCGCCCGAGCGAACCTCCCTCGAGCGGGAAGGCGAGCAGCAGACCGAACCGCTCGAAATCGGCGGCGGCGCGCCGGGAGAGGATGGAAATCCCCAGCCCCTGGGACACGGCGCGCTTGATCGCCTCGGGGTCGTCCATCTCGGCGGCGACCTTCAGCCGTTCGGGCGGGATCCCGATCCCCTCGAGGAACCGCTCGAATTCGCGGCGGGTGCCCGACCCGGCCTCCCGCTGGATGAACTTTTCCCGCAGCAGCAGCGAACGGGGAAAGCCCTCGCGCGGCAGCGCCCGGTAGCGTTCGGTGCTGGGGGTGACGACGACGAGCTCGTCGCCGCACAGGTCGTGGAAGACGCAGCGCGGGGCGGGGATCGCGGTGCCGGTCATGCCGAGGTCGGCGGTCCCGTCCGTGACCTGCCGGACGACGGCGGCGCTGTCACAGCGGACGCTGCGCACCGCCGCTTCGGGGTGGGCGCGGCTGAATGCGGCGGCCGCGCCGGGCAGGACGTACTGCGCCGGGATGCTCGACGCGGCGACGGTGACGATCCCGCCGACGGGCGGGGCGGCGGAGGTGACGGCGGAAATCGCGTCGTCCCGCAGGCGGAGCAGCTTCTGCGCGTAGGCGTAGAGCCGCCTGCCCTCCTCGGAGGGGTAGACCTCCTTGGTGGTGCGCACGACGAGCTGCACCCCCAGCTCCCGCTCGAGGGAGCGGATGTGGGCGCTGATCGTCGGCTGGGTGAGGAAGAGCCGCTCCCCCGCGCGGGAGAAGCTGCCGAGGCTCACCACGGCGGAAAACGCCTCGAGCTGTTTAAAGTCCATCCGCCTGCCTCCCTTTCCGGAAAAGTCCGACTTTTCATCCATTATACCAAGACCCTGCCCAAAAGTCATCCTTTGAGGCTTGTTTTTTTGGGCAAAGTGGGCTATGCTATAGATAATCCCGATAGATCCATGATAGCACAACCCGGCGGGATATTCCATCCCCGGGCGCGGAAAACGGGAAATCGCACGGAAGGGAGGCTTGCATCGTGGCGGAACAGGAAAAACGGCTTACCCAAATGACCTCCACGGCCGGTTGAGCGGCTAAAGTCGGACCGGGGGTCCTCGCACAGGTTCTGTGTGGCTTACCAAAATTCCACGATGAAAACCTGCTGGTCGGCTTCGATACGAGCGACGACGCCTGTGTCTACCGCATCAGCGACGAGCTCGCGCTCGTGCAGACGGTCGATTTCTTCCCGCCGGTGGTGGACGATCCCTACGCCTTCGGACAGATCGCGGCGGCCAACGCCCTCTCGGACGTCTACGCGATGGGCGCCGTCCCGAAGCTCGCGATGAACCTGCTCTGCTACCCCTCCTGCCTGCCGCAGGAGACGGTGCGGGCGATCCTGGCGGGAGGCGCGGACAAGGTGCGCGAGGCGGGCGCGGCGCTCGCGGGCGGGCACACGATCCAGGACAACGAGCCGAAATACGGCCTCTGCGTCAGCGGCTTCGTCGACCCGCGCAAAATCCTCGCGAACACCGGCGCGCGGCCGGGCGACCGGCTGATCCTCACCAAGCCCCTCGGGGTGGGCGTGCTCAACACCGCCGCGAAGGCGGAGCTCATCACGCCCGCGGCGTTCGCCCCGGCGATCGCGTCGATGTCCGCCCTCAACCGCGCTGCGGCGGAGGCCGCGGCGGGCTTCCCGGTGAACGCCTGCACCGACGTGACCGGCTTCGGCCTGCTCGGGCACGCGTTCGAGATGGCGGAGGGCTCGGGCGTCACGATCCGGCTCTTCTCGGGAGAGCTTCCCCTGCTGGAGGGCGCGGCGGATTTGGCGGAGATGGGCATCCTGCCCGCCGGGGCCTACGCCAACCGCGACTACGTCGGGGAGCGCGCCGCCTACGGCGCGGGGGTGCCGCGCGTGCTGCGCGATCTGCTTGCCGACCCGCAGACGTCGGGCGGCCTGCTGCTCGCGGTGCCGGAGGCGCACGCGGACGCGCTGCTGCGCCGCTTGAAGGACGTCTTGCCCTGCGCGGCCGTGGTCGGGGAGGCGGTCGAACGCCAAGCCACTGCAATTATTGTGGAATAGACACAAAGAGCGACTGATGGATTCAGTTGCTCTTTGTTTTTGCGGGCGGAAAATGGCGGACCTCCGCCAAAAAGGTGGTTGATTTTCCACAAGGAATGGATTACAATAAAAGCGGTTAAAAAAGACCGAGACAGGAGGAATTTTTCATGATGAACGAAACTTTGAAAACGATCTATGAGCGGCGCAGCATCCGCGCCTACAAGCCCGCGCAGATCACCGACGAAGAGCTCGACACGGTGCTCAGGGCCGGCGAATACGCCCCGAGCGCGAACAACCAGCAGTCCGCGAAGTTTGTGGCCGTTCAGGACCCGGCGGTCCTCAAGGAGCTGTCCGATCTCGGCATGAAGGTCAAGAACCTCGACAGCTCCCCCTTCTACGGCGCGCCGACGGCGGTGCTTGTCTTCGCGAAGAAGGGCTGCTCCGAGCCGTTTGCCGACGGCTGCCTCGCGCTGGGCACGATGTTCCTCGCGGCCAAATCGATCGGCCTGGGTTCCTGCTGGATCAACTGCGTCAAGAAGATCTTTGAGACCGAAGAGGGCAAGGCGCTCCAGAAACGTCTGGGCGTGTCCGAGGACTATATGAGCGTGGGCTCCTGCATCCTCGGCTACTCCGCCGAGGAGGAAAAGGACGCCGCCCCGCGCAAGGACGACTACGTCGTTTACGTGCGGTAACAAAACAGGTAAAAAGGGGGACGGTTCAAAGAACCGTCCCCTTTGTTATTCCAGCGAAACTCGAAACCGTTTCCCCAAAGCCGAGCCCGCGGATAACCTTGATCATTACGGTGTTACTGGCATCTTGCACAGTAACACTGCGATGCTTTTTAGTTATTATAACATGAGGTTTTCGCAAAGGCAAGGGGGATTCCACGGCAAAAATACAAAAAATGAAAGATGTACACAAGTAACAAACAACTGTTTCGGATGAAAAAACTCCGCCGCGCCCTTGCCTTTTTTGCGCGGATTTGCTATACTATCATCGTATCCGCCGGTATGATGGAATTGGCAGACGTGACGGACTCAAAATCCGTTGGTAGCGATACCGTGCCGGTTCGACCCCGGCTACCGGCACCATTTGAAAAGGCTCCCAGGTCACTTTTGTAGGCTTGGGAGTTTTTCTTTCGCTCTTTTTTAACAGGGAAAGATACATTTTAAATTAGCTGTTCAAAACTTGGCGTGCCCCAAAAGTCCCACCTGGAATAGGTGGGACTTTTTGCAATAATGCAGAAAAACACAAGCGATAGGGGTTGGTTTGCTCTCTATCGCTTTTTTATTGACTTTGCAGAAAAGGCCAGCTAGTCGGACAGATGGTTTGTTACTATTAAATTTAGAGAACATATGTTCTGATATTTGGCTTATGCAGACAAATCTTGTGTTCCTGTTCGGGGTTATATAGGAGGTGATATAAAAAGAAAGAGTATCGCGGGTGGGATGGTGGGTTACATAGAGCGTTACAAATTATTAGCAAAAAGGAGGAAGTTTTATGCCAAGCACAAACAAATTGCCAAATTCGGATTTGAACCAATGGGTCGCAAGCGACCGGCCGGTCATGGAAGATTTTAACCGCGACAACGAGATCATTGACGGCCTAGTGGGACATCTCAAAAAAACGCCCTATGTCGGCGCGGACGGCTATTGGTATGTGTGGGACACCGACACGGCCGAGTATGTGAAGAGTGAAACCAAAGCGCGCGGCGAGATCGGCCCGCAGGGGTCCAAGGGCGAACAGGGCCCGCAGGGTCCGAAAGGTGATACCGGAGAGAAGGGCGACACCGGCACGGGGTTCCAGGTGCTGGGGCTCGTTGAGACGGCGGCAGCGCTTGCTGCGGCGCATCCGACCGGTACAGCGGGCGACGCCTATGCGGTTGGGACTACGGCGGACAACCATATCTATGTCTGGTCAGATGAGAACATGTGGAAAGATATCGGAAAACTGCAGGGCCCGCAGGGTTTGCAGGGGGAACAGGGCCCGCGGGGAGAGCAAGGTCCACAGGGGGTTGCCGGTCCGCAGGGTGAACAGGGACCAAAAGGCGAACAGGGCATCCAGGGCCCGGCGGGTCCGCAGGGACCGAAAGGCGATCCCGCTACGATTAATGGAAAGGCACCCGATGCAGACGGCGCTATCTCGCTGACCGCAGACGATGTGCCCGAGAGTGACACACGGAAATATGTCAGTCCGGAGGAGAAAAGCAGTTGGAACGGCAAGGCGGCCCCGGCGCGGAACGTGACCGCCACGCTGACGGCGGCGGGCTGGGTTGGAGACGCGGCGCCCTATACGCAGGCGGTGGCGGTCGCGGAGATCGCGGGTGAGCAGACGGCGGGGACCATCGGACTTGCGGCGGGCACGACCACCGAGCAGTACGACGTGGCGGCTTCGGGCAAGCTGCTGCTCACGGCGCAGGCGGCCGGGCAGATTACCGTATCCGCGTTTGGGGAGAAGCCGGGGGTCGATATCCCGGTGCTGATTACGATTGTGGGGTGAAGAAATGCTGAGCACAAATCTGCCCTGTGGCGTAACAAAAGGCATATTAAACCCACCGGAATTTACTTATACCGGACAATGCGAACTCATTACAGAAGAGGGGAAAGGATGGAAGATCCGATTTTTGACCAGCGGAGTTTTTCAAATGCTATCCCCAAGCAAAACAGACGCAGATATTTTTCTCGTTGGCGGTGGCGGGGGCGGTGGAATCCATGGGAACAACGGAGGCGGTGGCGGCGGTGGTGGTGGGTACACAAGAACCGCAAGAAAAATAACCATTTCCGCTGGGACCACCTATTCCATTGAAATTGGTAGTTTCGGCTGGGGCGCGTACAGAGCGGGCCAAGGGTCAGACGGAGGCGCAACCACGGCTTTCGGCCAGACGGCAGGGGGTGGGAAGCTCGGCGGATATGGCACATCCACCACAGGAAAAGGTGAAACTGGAGGTGCCGGAGGCTCCGGAGGAGGCGCCGGTGCAGAACCCGGGCATACAGCAATCGGATACGATGGAGGTACTGATGGAAGCGACGGTGAATCCAGTGCTACAGGGAGTATGGGCGGCGCTGGACAGCATATGACCACGCGGGAATTCGGAGAGGCTGATGGAGCGATCTACTCCGGCGGTGGCGGCGGTGGCGCCAATTCCTATGGAGTCGGTGTTGGAAAAGGTGGTATCGGCGGCGGAGACGGTGGGCCGGGTAATGCCGCAGCAGGAAACGGGACCTTTTTTGGCGGTGGCGGCGGCGGTGGTGCCGATACGCCCAGTACGGACTATTCTATTGGTGGGAATGGTTATCAGGGAATCGTCATCATTCGAAATCACAGGGAGGTAACTTCATGAATTACGCGATTATTCAAAACGGCGTGGTGGTGAACGTGATCGTCATCGCGCCATATAACACATCCGATTTCCCGGACGCGGTTCCCGTGGGAGACAAGCCGGTCGGGATCGGCGACGAATATCGGGACGGCAGGTTCTGGCGGAACGGTACGGAGGTATTATCCTCAGTCAATTCGAATCTTTCTACGTCAGAATCACAAGGGATTTTGAAAAGAATCTTCAGGAGGTGATCAATTATGCTGACAAGTTGCTTTTTATCCGGGGGAGGTTCGTCCTTCCCCGGCGGCTGGGTCGACGTGCCGCAGTTTACCTACACGGGACAGTCCGAAACCATCGTCGAGGAGGGGATCGGGTGGAAAATCCGCTTCCTGACCTCGGGAACCTTTACCCTGCTTTCTCCGGACCGCATGATGATCGATGCCTTTCTCGTCGGAGGCGGTGGCGGTGGAGCCAGTGGGAACAAAACAGCCTATTATTCGGGCGGCGGTGGCGGTGGTGGCTATACGGAAACATATTTCGCCCAGATCGAAAAAGACGTTCCCTACGATATTGCCATTGGAGCCGGCGGAGCAGCCGGGCAAAACGGCGGTATAACATCCGCGTTTGCATATTCGGCGGAAGGAGGAAGCGGCGCAAAAAATCAGATTGGCGGTGATGGAGGAAATAAAGGCGGCAACGGCTCGCTTAAGGAAGGCATTGGAAATGACGGCGCGTCCGACGGAAATCCTGGACAGGGGGTCACCACGCGCGAATTCGGAGAGGCGGACGGTGAAGACTATGCTGGCGGCGGCAGTGGCGCAGGTCGTTCCGGTGGCACTCCGTCACTTAAAGCAGGTGGCACAGGCGGCGCATCTGGCGGAAAAGGGGGAAATGATTCCAACGATTACGGGGACGGCCGGCCCGGATCGAATATGGCCGGAAAGGGAGGAAAAGGCGGCGGTGGCGCCAGTATTTCGGGTTACAACTCCAAAGGCGGCGGAGGCGGAGGCGGTGGAAACTATGGCGGCGGAGGTGGTGGCGGTGGATACGCCAATTACAGCACTACAAGCGCCATATCAGCCGGCGGCGCGGGCGGTCAGGGCATCGTCATCATCCGCAATCATCATGTTAAGCAGACAATTCAATAGAATTATAGCGAAAAGGAGGACAAAAATGGCAAGTACAAATAAATTTCCGAATACGGGTTTAAACCAGTGGGTCGGGACCGACAAACCCGACATGGCCGATTTTAACCGGGATAACCAGCTGTTGGATGCGATGGTTGGCCACCTGACCAGGACTCCATACATCGGTGCGGACGGCTACTGGTATATTTGGGATCAGAATCTGCAGGATTACTCCAAATCCAACCAGAAGGCGCAGGGAGAAACCGGCCCGCAGGGAACCAGGGGGCCGGCCGGCCCGGATGGCCCGCAGGGGGAACCGGGCGCGGGGTTGAAGATTCTCGGACTGTTCGAAACCGTAGCGGCTCTTGCTCAGGCTCACGCGACAGGCAACAGCGGCGAAGCATACGCGGTGGGGACCGCTGCGAAAAATGAAATCTATGTCTGGTCCGCGGATCGGAATGCATGGGTGAGCGTGGGAGCTTTGCAGGGGCCGCAGGGCCCACAGGGCGAAGCCGGGCCGCAGGGCCCGGAAGGTAAAGAGGGTCCCCAGGGAACGCAGGGAATTCAAGGCCCGGCCGGCCCCGTGGGGCCGCGAGGCGAAACAGGACCGCGAGGCGAGGTAGGTCCCCAGGGGCCGAAAGGTGAACCCGGTGCTTCCCAAGTCATTACGGTGACGCTCGCCGCAGTAGACTGGACGGGAGATCCGGACCAGGGTTGGTGGACGCAGCCAATTTCCGACAGCCGGATTGTTGACGGAACCGTTCTGGAGCTGACTTTCCCGGCGGCGTATCTGAGCAGGCTCGAAGCGGACGGAAGCGTGATCATTCTACGCAACTATGGTGGTGCAGCGACCGCATATGCATTGAAGGCTGCGCCTACAGCGGATCTTACCGCACAAATTGAAATCAGAAAGGTGGATATGTAAATGGATACTTGGAGCAATTCTGTTGGAAACCGCGGCGGAAGCGGCGTGGGCCGCATGATGCAGCAGGTAAAACTGCCGCGCAGCACACTGAGCGGACAATCTTCCAGCTTTATGCAGGAGTTGACCATGAGCCTGACGGGCTGGACCAGCTACGGCTACAATATGTCGCTTACCTGGGGAGACACTGTATACGTGCAGGTGGGCAATAACATGCTTACCTACAATAGAATCACCAAAACACAGGGAGAAAAAATCTCTATGGCTGGAAATTATAGCGACAGCATGCGATTCATTCCCATTATCGTCGACCAGCGCGCGTTCCTGCTCTCCGGTTCTGGGGGCTATTTTAGCGTGCTGGATCTGGCATCCGGGCAGGTTACCAAGCTAAGTTCGCCGCCCTTCAGCGGTTCTTTCTACAACGATTTGTCATACGTCCTTCCGGTAATGCGCTACGACCGTACTTATAACAAAATCTATGCGGCAATTCCTATCCGGTATTATTCCAATGGCTCTTCTTATGGCTACGAATTGACCGCTTACGATGTGGCATCAAATACCTGGACGCTTCTCTACCGTAATAAGGACTCTTTTTCTTTATCCAATTATCAGGGCAAAGGATGCCTGATCGATTTCAACGAGGACACAGTCAAATTTGTCTGCAATATGGGCCGCATTTCCGGCAACCCCTGGAGCTTTACCACGCCCAGGAACGCGTCCCCCAGCGGCGGCGTTTTTAATGCGACAGAAACCGTTTATACCAAACTGCAAGGGCATCCCAGCAATGATTATACATCTGCCGCTACCATTGTACAGACGGATGATAAGGTATTTGGCCTACAGGGAAGCAAACTCTTTACCTTCGATTTATTCACTGGAGAAACCAGTGATGAGAGCCTGTTTGGTGCGGTCCCGGTCTCAAATAGCGGAAGCTTTCCGGCCGCGCAGGCCTATGGGTGCAACTATTGCAACGGTAAGCTGTGGTACTGCGACGGCCAGCGTCTGTTCTCGCTGGATTATGACTTGACTGTGAAACCGGACGGCCCTCTGGTGTGGAAAATTTTCAAGGGGCAGAAATACAGCGCTCCGGACCCGATTACGCTGCATAAGCTTGACGGCAGTACTTTGGAGATTACCCCCGGGCAGCAGGAGGCGATCTCCGATATTGAAATACACATCGGTGAGTATGACAACAACCAGACGGACAAATATCTACTGATCGAAAATTGAGGTGAAGAAAATGTATACATATTTTAAGTTTGACGGGACGCAGACAGTCAACGGCGCCGCTCCGGAAACGATTATCCGGGCCTTCGGATGGACAGTGGACAAGCCGCTTTGGTTCATTGAGGTGGACGGGGAAATCCGTTACAACCTGATCGGCAGCGAGGACGACATCAAGGCGTTTATTGAAGAAAGCGGAGATCCGCAGGAATAAGGACACTTAATTGGGGGGCCGCCTCTGCGGCGGCTCCCCTTGAAAGGAGACAAAATATGAGTCCGCAAAAGACGGATGGATGTGCTTGGGACCAATGCACATTTACATGGAGCGAGCTTGCATTATCGGGTAAGAGCTGGGCGGAGTTGGAGGTCTGTCAGCCCCGTCCGGACCCGGACCCGAGTGCGGGCTACACCTGGGAGGACATTGCAAAGGCGGAACTGGAATGGCAGATGCTGACAGACGAGCAGCTTTCCTGGCAGGAGTGGCAGGAGCTGATCCCCGGCGGCAACTGGGAGGATTCCCTCATGGTTTCCATGGCGGAGGGGGACGCGCTCGTTTTGCAGATAAACGCCCTGAACGTGCCGGCGGCGAAGGGCGTCACCTTCGTCATCGTCTATGACCCCGCGGCGGCATCCTGGGAGGGCTTCCCGCAGGAGGGAATCGGACTCAGGGTGAACGGCGGCCTTACCCCAATGGTGGCGTCACATGAAAGCGGGGAGCTCAAGCTGCACTTCCCCATCGTTTCAGAATCGCCGTGGACAGGCATCATCACCCTGCTTGGATTTCGCGCACAGAACACGGGAGAACAGACCTTTGCCCTGAAGGGAGGCACAATATGACAACCTATGAAGATAACAACAGCATGAATGCGGAGCTCACGGAGGAAACGGCTGCTCAGGCTGCGGTTCCCATGGCGGCAGCCGCAAGCGACCGCGCCGAGTACATAGACGCAGTCCCGCGCGAATACGTGGAGGCGCCCTACCGCATTGCCTACAAGGGCAACGAGACGGTATCCCTTAACAACGGCGCTTTGCAGCTTTCTTATACGGACGTCCATCTGCCGGGTAGAAACGGCTTTGATCTCGATGTGGTGCGTTCCTACGATTCCACTGCATCGGGCATGCAGTATGCCATCCCGGATAAGACAGGCGGAAGCTGGTACGGTCAGGATGTCCGGGAATACACAGAACTGCGGATGCGGTACATGTATTTCAAAAGCACAAACGAGGTCAACAAACAGAGGGAAAGCAACGGATTCTCGAAGGACGATTATTATGTTGAAGACCTCAAGGGCAAGCGCCTTAAAACCATCGCCCGCCCGAACGATCATTTTCTCAAGCTTTATGGATTGGGTTACGGCTGGAGGTTCAACTTTCCCTCCATCGAATTCGTTGAGCCGACTGAGATCATGGCGGACAACAACGAGCTGCGCGGCACCATGTACCTGCACCTGGACGACGGCCGCTCCATTACAATCGCCCGCAACTATGACAAAAGGGTCTGGGAGTTGGAGGACTATGAGGAAAAGGACATCACCTTCTCCTACTCTGCCAGCCAGACGGTGGTGGCCCACCGCAACGGCCGCAGGGACGTCTTCTCCGGTACGGAGGAGGATATCCGGCTTCAGTATATGGAAGACAAGTTCGGAAACAGGATCTCTTTCAGCTATACGAATGGCCGTCTGAGTCAGATCACCGACACCATGGGGCGGATCATCAAGCTCAGGGAATCGGGTTCGGGCAATATGAAAACCCTCTATTGGCAGCAGGAGGACACCGGGGATATCCTTTGCAGGTACTCTGTGCAGGACAACCTGCTCGTGGACGCACGCGCCGTCATCCACGAAGGGGCGGAGCGCGTCACCGCTTACGAATACACTCCGAAGGTGGGAAATACCCGGCTCTTTTTGAAAACCAGCCAGTCGGCGGACGACGGCGTCGACATCACCTACCAGGCCCTAACGGCCATCCGGCATCCCTCGGGCGCCCGGACGGAATATACCTACCAATCGATCAGCCGGGATCTTCCCAGCTGCATGCACGGCACGGTCTACAGCTTCGCCGTGCAGACCCGTAAAGACTTCCCCCGTCCTGAAGACCGGTCCGTCTCTCTGCACGAAGAGAAGTACAGCTATGCGACGGGAGAGCTGGACCTGACGGACAAGCAGGCCAAAAAGGTGGGCGTAGAAGGCTTCGGGGCGGACTATACGAAAACCGCCACGGTGGAATACCTCAAGGACGGCGTTACCGAGAAAAAGGTCATCAGCAGCTTCGAGAGCAGGCACGGCATGCTGTCGACGGAGGAGACCTATCATGTGGTCTCCGGCGCGGCCAAGCTCGTGGGCAGGCGGGCGATTACATATGAGTTTGAGAACCGCGGCAAACGCAAGCTGCCCGTCTCGGAGACGGACACGGTATATGACCCGCAGAGCGGGGCCGCAATGTCCAAGACGATGACCTGGGCCTATGACTCCAAGGACAACGTCACCTCGTATACGGAAAGCTATCCGCAGGACGCCTCCGGCAACCAGAACGTCGCCATGACTTATGACCTCTCCTACAGCGTCATGACAGGCAAAACGACGGCGAATACGTTGGGCGCTGTTCGGGAGGCGTACACCCTCACGGCCGATAAAAAGCTCGTGGCGGAAAAACGGGTTTACGACGGTGACATCCTCAAGGAGCGCGCCTCGTATGAATACGACGGACAGAACCGGGTGATCCGGGAAAAGCGGTATTATGGCGAACCACTGGATACCACGGCGGACTGTGTCGTCACCGAGTACGCCTACGGCGGCTGCTCCCCCGACCCCACCGAGGTGCGGCTCCTCGGCGTCAGGGACGCGGACGGGAACCTGATCTCCGCCACGGACACGGCGGATGCGGCGGGAACCATCAAGCGGAGGGCGGAATTTGACTGGTATGGCCGGCAGACCTCCGCGACGGACGGCAACGGCCGCACCTCCACGGTGGAGTACGACGGCATCGGCCGCAAAGTGAAGGAGACCAACCCGGACGGCACCTTCCGTGGCTCCGAATACGACGACGCCAACAACCGGATTATCGCCACGGACGAGGCGGGGAACCGGACGCTGCTCCAGTACACGCCGCTCGGCCAGATCGAGAGGGAATCCCTGTTGGACGGGGAGGCGGAGATCCCGGTGGCGTCGTTTGCATACGATCACCTCGAGCGGATGACTGAGCAGGCGGCCTACGGCGGGGACGGAGCGATCAAAAACCGCACAGCGCAGACCTACGACCTCTACGGCAATGTGATTTCCAAGACGGTGACGGACGCGGCGGATACGGAACTTTACAAGGAAACCGCCGTCTATGAACCTGTCGTGGAGAGCAGGTATTCGCGCGTAACCAAGACGGTTGACGGGGACGCCGCCGCGCCCTCCGTGATCACACAGACGACCAGCGACCAGCTCGGCCGTGTGGTTGAAGAGCGCGTGAAAGGACCTGTGGATTCCGTCAATGTCCACGGCTATGATAAGCTGGGCAACAGGATCTCCACAATCGACCCGAACGGCAATGTGACCACCTGGGAATATGACCACGTCGGTCGGGTGGTGAAGGAGACGAACGCGGCGGGCAAAACGACTCTAGCGGCCTACGACGCGCTCGGGAACAAGGTCTCCGCGACCGACACCAAAGGGAACGTCACACGCTTTGCCTACGATGCGGCGGGGCGGCTGCTCCGGCAGGAATCCCCGTTTGAGGGTGATGCCTGCGCCGTTTCGCGGTACTTCTACGACGCGGCGGGCAACGTCCTGCGGCAGGAGGTGCTGTGCAGCGCGCCGGGCGAGACAGAGACATGGCGGAGGACCGAATACCGCTATGACGACCGGAACCGTGTCATTGACACGATCCTGTTCGAAACGGACGGAAGCGGAAACCGCACGCGGTATGAATACGACGCGGTGGGCAACAAGACCGTGATGTATTCCGGCGTGCTCGGCGATTCCCTCGACGGCGCGGCCAAAACCACCTGCGAATACAACCGCTTCGGCAAGGTCACCAAAATGGTGGACCCGCGCAGCAACGCGCTTCCGGCAGATGATCCGCTCTATCTTGTGGAAACCAACGCCTATGATGCGGTGGGGCGGCTGGTGAGCAAAACCGACCGAAACGGGGTCACGACCGTCTATGCCTACGACGCGCTGGATCGCGTGCTCTCCGAGACGGCGACGGTGGACGGCACGGTGGAGAGCATTACCCACAGTTACACCAGGACGGGACAGAATCTGTCCGACGTGAACGGCACCCTCACGGTGACCAACCGTTACGACGCGCAGGGCTGGCTCGTGGAGCAGGTGGAATCGGACGGCGTTGTCAAGAGCTATGCCTACGACGCGGCAGGCAACCGCACCGGCTTCACCCTCACGCGAAACGGTGTGACGGAGATCTCCCTCAGCTATGCCTATGACAGCCTCAACCGTCTGGCAGAGGTAAAAAAAGGCGGGACGGTGATCGCGCGGTATGCCTATGACGACAACGGGAACCGCGCCTCGCTCGAATACCCTGAAAGCGGACTTGCGACCGCCTATGCCTATAACGCGGCGAACCTCGTGACCACGCTTGAAAATAAGCGCGGAGACAGGACGGTTTCCTCCTTCTCCTACACTTACTACCTCGATGGCAACCAGAAGAGCAGGACCGAGGCGGATGGAAGGGTGACGAGCTACGTCTACGACAGCATGGGCAGGCTCGCGCAGGAGAGCGAGGCGGAGGGCAATACGATTGCCTATTCCTACGACCGCTTCTCCAACCGCTCCACCATGACGGTAACGGGCGGCGAGACCTACACGACCACCTACAGCTACCATCCCAACAACTGGCTGTTGGCTGAAGAAAAGCGGGAGAAGGATACTGTGGAAACCTTCCGTTACCGCTACGACGGCAACGGCAACCAGGTGTACCGGGAGTGGAGCAAAACCGGGCCGGACGACGGGACGGCGCCGCGCGTGGGGTATGTCCCGAACGGATTCCGCCGCGATATTGCCACATTGGAAATAAGAGGGTATAATGGATTTAATCAGATGGTATCCCTCTACGCGGACGGCGAGCGGACGGCCTACACCTACCGGCCCGACGGGCTGCGGTACGGCAAGACCTATGGGAGCGGCGCGGACGCGACGGGCGTCATCCACCTGTGGGACGGTCAGAATATCGCGGGGGAGATCGGCGCGGCGGGGAACGTCGTGGCGAGATACCTGCGCGGGGCGAACCTGATTGCCCGCGAGCAGGACGGCGCGGCGCAGTACTACCTCTTCAACGCGCACGGAGACGTGACGCAGCGGCTGGACGCGCTGGGAAACCAGCTGAAGAACTACCGGTACGACGCCTTCGGCAACGAGGAGAACCCGGAGCCGCTGGACGTGAACCCTTTTAGGTACTGCGGGGAATACTTCGACCGCGAGACGGGCGACTACTACCTGCGCGCGAGAAGCTACGACCCGAGGACCGGAAGGTTTACTGCCGAGGACCCCATTTTGGCCAGAAAAATGAACATTTTTGACCCTTATGGTAACTATCAGGATATAGAACTGACAGGCGGAGTCTTTAATGATATAGAAAATGGATTATTTATAATTGAAGATTCACTCAGCCACAATCTGTATCCTTATTGCATAAATAATCCACTAAGATTCGAAGATCCCAGTGGATGTGCTGTTGATAAAAAGACCCCTCCGACAGAAAAAGATGGATATGTCGCGCCTAAAGGTGGACCTAAAGAAGGGAAAACAAAATCTGGTGAAAGAGGATGGATCGACAAAAACGGAAATGTATGGGTTCCTCGGCCCGACGGGACTCCCCAAGCGCATGGCGGGGGACACTGGGATGTAAACCGCCCAGATGGAAAAGGTTATGTTAACCGGTATCCTGGTGGCCACGAGCGCCCAGGTGCTGGAAAAGCTCCAAATTTGCCAGAAATACCCGTGCCAGCACCTGCACAAAACACACCGTATATGGATCCGGATATCTGGGTGGGAGTTCTAGCGTTGGGATTGATACTTTTATTTATTATGTTATTATGGTGGTTAGCTAGTAGCTTTGCAATTCTAATTGCAATTTGATGAGGTGCATACGATATGAAACGAAACAGGTTAGATGAAATGAATAATCTTGCATTGGAAAAGCTTAATCAAGGGGACTTTTTTGAAGCTCAGGCTTGCTTTCGCGAGAATACAAAAGAATATCCTGAAGCGCTGTGTTTTAACAATCTTGGGGTGTTCTATACTACAGAAGGGCTTTTATTAAAGTCTGGAAAAGTACGAAAATCACTAGCTTTGGGAATTAAATATTTGGAGCGGGCAAGGAGGTTAGGCGTGTCATCTCCAAAGAACTTATTGGCACTTGGTAGTGCATACTATGATCAAGGTGAGTTGGAAAAGGCAAAAAATTATTTTCTTAAAGCAATCGAGTTGGGGGAAGATGCCATAGCACCCTACAACTTAGGAGTAGTACAGTTTTTGTTGAGAGGTTACAGGGTATCAACAAAGTATTTAGAAAAATCCTTTGAACAGAGCATCTTGGATGGAAAAGATATGGATGAGAGTTTAGTGTATGTATACTCTTTGATTAACTATGACGTTTCAAAAGGCAGGAATGCTTTGGAGAAAGTGTTAGCAGCGAAAATCCCTCACATTGAATTGGATACCTTTGTTTTAGCCTATTTGTGCCAAGAGTTAACTTTAGCAAAGAGCTTGGTTGAAGACATGTTCGTTTCTTGGGCGGTTCCGCCAGTTGTAATGGCGATGGTGTTTGATTGTATGTTTAGTCTTGGACTTGCCGACGAGGCTAAAAAATACAAAGTTTTACAAGAAAAAATTCTAGGAGAATATAATTATAATGCAAGAAGGGAGATTTGTGAGATCCGAAAGATATATATGGACAAGGATTATCGGGACGGCCTGATCAAGTCTTACAAGTTTCAGCCGTTATTAAAGCGAGGCTGTTATTACATTGGGTGTAAATTGCATCCAGAATGCAACCTTTAATTCGTATGGCGCAAAAGCGCCCCTGCTCGGCAGGGGCGCTTTTTTCACGCGAAGGTCCATAAAGAAAAAAATATTAAACCGCAAAAAATGACCATTAAAAATTTTGAGTTTACACCATTGGAATCAGTTTCCGAAATGATTTCATCATAATATTCTTCCCAATAGTAGACGTTAATCATCCCCCCCAATGGCGGGTTTTGGGCCGTTCCACAAGAAAGTTTATCTTCTACCACTTTGCCATTCACGTTAAATTGAACAATGGTGCAGGGAAAAAAGTATCCTTTGAAGCCAACAACTGTGGCCGTATAACATACTCCATATTTTACAATTCTCCGATATTTTCTCCACTCCATAATAAGAATAAATATTGAAATTATGGAAAAAAGTGCTTTTATGCCGACTGCTACTTCACGGGAGAACCCCATTCTATTCCCTCCCCAGTGTTAAGTGCTGCTCTGCTTCTTTATTCTATAATTATTGGAAAAGAAAGTAAATTGTTGCTGCGTGAGAAATAAGAGGATATAATGGTTTAATCAGATGGTATTCCTCTACGCGGACGGCCTACACCTACCGGCCCGACGGGCTGCGGTACGGCAAGACCTATGGGAGCGGCGCGGACGCGACGGGCGTCATCCACCTGTGGGACGGTCAGAATATCGCGGGGGAGATCGGCGCGGCGGGGAACGTCGTGGCGAGATACCTGCGCGGGGCGAACCTGATTGCCCGCGAGCAGGACGGCGCGGCGCAGTACTACCTCTTCAACGCGCACGGAGACGTGACGCAGCGGCTGGACGCGCTGGGAAACCAGCTGAAGAACTACCGGTACGACGCCTTCGGCAACGAGGAGAACCCGGAGCCGCTGGATGTGAACCCGTTTAGGTACTGCGGGGAATACTTCGACCGCGAGACGGGCGATTACTACCTGCGCGCGAGAAGCTACGATCCAAGGACCGGAAGGTTTACTGCCGAAGACTCTACGCGCAGTGCCGAGATTTCTTTGCCGGGAGACAAGAAAGCAGTTGACCCACTCAGCCTCAATATCTACACCTACTGCCATAACGATCCGATCAAATATGTTGACGTTACGGGTAATTTTGCCTTATCGGCAGCGGCGCTTGCACTGCTCATATCCATGGGCGTGGGCGCAGGGATCGGTGCCTTGATTGGCGGTGGATTCAATATAGCCGTACAGGGATTTACAAAGGGTTGGGACAATATAAACTGGAAAGAGGTTGGTATTAATGCGGGGGCAGGTGCAGGTACAGGAGCACTGTCTGGCTCGGGAATCGGAATGCCAATCGTTATGGCTCTGGACGCTATTATAGGCGCGGGCGCTTATGCGGGAACGCAGAAAGTGAATGGAGAAGAAATTGACCCATTGGCAATGGCAGTAAGCGCAGGGTTAAGTGCTTTTGCGGGATGGATTGGTGGAAACGGCAAAGTCGTGCTGGACGATCTTAACGATGTTTTATCTCATGCAAAACTTAGTGAAATGATGGGAGACCGTTTTGTCAAAGAGATCGCCTTATTTAATATTGAAAAAATCATTTCGGGGTCAGTACTGTCTTCCGGCATTCGTACATTCGCCGGGAATATGATTACCTTAGGGCAGGAGTCTCTTGTCAAGTTCGGAGGGAAGATTTCCGATTGGTTGCAAGATCTGCTTGACAATCTTGGTGGCTTATTTAATCAGCCGAGACGGAGGGATAGAGAATTCCAAGAACGCAGAGAACGAAATGCAAGGCGCACTGCATAATAAGAATGGGGGCGACAATTTGTTACGGACTGGTTATGTAGGTTTTGTAATGATGGTTTTAATGTGGATATTTACGGAGAGGGCGCTCCCAATACGAGAAAAAAACTACGCCAAGTGGAAGCCGCCGAAGATCATAAAATTCCTGTATCCGAAGGATACCAGGGTAGTCACATTATATAATATGGTTTTTTCGGTGGTGGCTTTTTGCCTGAGTATCTGGTATCAGATAAAATATATCTATTGGTGGTCTATTGGAGAGACGAGGGAATTTGTTCAGCACCCTGGGCTTGTGCTCCTGGGACTCTGGGCTATAAATGGTTTTCTTGGAGTATGGTTTTATTATCTGGATTACAGAAGAAGCCGTTCTTTTATGAGGCGAAAAAATCGATATAAGTTTTAGAATGAATTTTTATATTGAGCCGCTGCTTATTGGTAGCGGCTTGCTTCTTTTTATGAGGATTATATATTCTTAATAGTTACAAAGTAGTCCTTTGATCCGTTGTCTCGCGGGGGAAAAGAGGGTATAATGGGTTTAACCAAATAGTACCCTCTACGCGGATGGCGAGCGGACGGCCTATACCTACCGGCCGGACGGGCTGCGGTACGGCAAGACTTATGGGAGCGGCGCGGACGCGACGGACACCATCCACCTGTGGGACGGTCAGAATATCGCGGCGGAGATCGGCGCTGCTGGGAACGTCGTCGCGAGATACCTGCGCGGAACGAACCTGATTGCCCGGGAGCAGGACGGCGCGGCGCGGTACGGATGGGGGTAATTGTCATTAAAAAAATACTAAGTCTTGCAGCAATTTTCTTAATCTCTGTTCTCTTCATCGCAGCCGTCCAAAAGCCGGCCCCCGGCCCCCTATACCTATATGAGCGGGATGACTTATACGGCTATATGGACCGGCAGGGGTACATTGTGATTGGCCCGCAATATCGGATTGCAAAACAATTCCGAGAAGGGCTGGCCGGGGTAGTACGGATGGACGGAAATACTTTCGAGTATGTTGATTACATTGACAACCAGGGGAGGACCGTAATTTCCGACAACCGTTTTCACGCGAGTAAACCAGGCTGGTTCGACTCGTTCCACGAAGGAATCGCAATTGTTGACACTGATACAAGATGGTCCGGCCAACTGCTGATCGATAAGAGAGGCAGATTGGTCACTGACCGGGTTTTCAAGAGGTCAATCTTTACTTTCAGCGAGGGTTATGCTGCCTGCTCAAATCTTCTGCCATATGCCGCACCGGTTCCAGGCAGCGAAAGGATGATTAGGGCCTCTTACCTAAACACCGAAGGGGAATTGGCAACAGAGAAATGGTTTAACGAAACAAGGAGTTTTTCAAATGGGTTGGCCGTCGTCGGCAGATGGAAGGATGGAGATATCCGATTTTTCGCGAGCGATAAACAATATGCAGTTATTAATCGGGACTTTCAGCTTGTGACGGATTACCGTTTTGAGGAGGCCGGGTCCTACCGGGACGGACGGCTTGCCGTCATGATGGGAGGCAAATGGGGATATATCGACGGGCAGGGAAATCAGTTGATCGCCTGCAAATACGATCCTTATAATGGGGTCGAAGGAGGGCAGTATCTGTCCATACCGGAACCTTTGGAATTGTTTTTACGTGATGCAGACACGTTGGGGTTATACGACTTTTCTGAAGGCTTGGCGTCAATCTATCAGGATGGTAAATGGGGCTATATCAATACCTCGGGCGAACTGGTAATCCCTCTGCAGTTTGAACTTGCGCGGCCGTTTTCGGAAGGATTGGCGGCCGTGAAACAGGACGGCAAATGGGGATTTATCGACCAGACCGGAAAGGTCATGATTTCTCCACAGTATGACTACGTTTTAAACTTTCAGGATGGCCTGGCAGTCGTCGGTGATCAGGATGGCAGTTACAAGTGCTATATCGACCAAGACGGACAGAAAATCCGGAATCGGGCGAAGCGGTCATAAACTTATTCAGGAGCGCCTGCGGCACAATTGGCCGCAGGCGCTCCTGCCAAATGGAATAAAAACCATGTGGAAGACCGTGCGAGCTTATGACTACCGTCGGAGCGTCCACACCTTATTGGAATACTCTGGAACAGTGATTTCATTCATGGTGATCAGAAAGAGGGGAAGAAAATGAAAAAACGAATTGACGCCCTGCTGGTGGTCACGTTGATAATGGCCAACCTTCTGTCCGCCTGTACTGTCAGTATGCAAGGGACGCTTCCATATGGTGTATGGCAAAATGAAACGCTTGGTTTGACGCTCAACATTACGGAACCGGTAGAAATTAAAATTATACAACCGCCGATAGAGGCTATTGATTCTACGAAACCGATAGAATATGAGCGCATGGTTTATACTGGGACCTATGTGATTGACGGAGTAGAAACGGATATTTTTATCCTTTTCTCTAATCATGCAAAAGAATTTGATATTTTTGATGCTGCCGAATATCCCGCAGTCTACGATGAGGCTTATTTCCACGGATCGTATAAATTCGACGATGAAGAGCTCCGATACAACGTCATAGGTTTGTGGGAAGAGCGCACAGGCATCCCGGAAATCATCTTTACGAAGATCGAGGACTACGCAGTAGAAGAGAAATGACACTGTTGTTTGCTTATGCAAAGATTCAGGTACATAGAACACGATTTAAAAATGTCAGGATTTCCAGTTGGCGAATGAGGTAAAACTGCTAAAAGGGGACCCGCGGTCTAATTGACCGCGGGCCCTCCTTTTTTATGTGTACGCATCGGTTTGAGGGGCTGCGGAAAGTAAATAAGATAACTCAAAGTTATCAAATACATAAAAAATTAGTATTTTTAATTATCAAAAATAGACTATATAATGAACATAAACAAAAAGAATGTGTGTGAAAAAAAGAAACTGTATAAAATGCGACATGCGTTTTACCAAGGGTGTTTTGGTGCGGCAGAGGGCCCACGGCAGGGCGCATGATGAAAAAAGAAGTCAGTAAGGAGCGGAATTCATGGCGAGGATTGACCGGGCATGGAAGCTCAGACAGCTATTGGAGTCGGGCGGGACGCTGTGCTGTCCCGCGGTGTATGACCCGCTCTCCATCCGCATGGCGGAGCAGAGCGGCTTTGAAGCGGTGCTTGTCAGCGGGTCGTCGATGTCCTGCGAGGTGATCGGCACCTCGGACGTGGGGGTTCTCTCCTACGGGGAATACCGCAATACCCTTTTGAACATGCTGTGCGTCTCCTCCATCCCCATGATCGTGGATATCGATACGGGATTTGGCGGACCGGTTACGATTTTCCGCGCGGTCCGGGAATACGAGCAGATGGGGATCGCGGGCGTAATGATCGAGGACCAGACCTTCCCCAAGCGCTGCGCCTACTACGACGGGCTGCGCGTGGCGGACGTCAGCGAGATGCGGGTCAGGATCGAATCCGTGCTGAGGGCCAGGACGGATCCCCACTTTTTCCTGCTGGCCCGGACCGACGCGGCCGCTGACGACACACAGGGAATGGATGAGGCGCTCCGCCGCGCGAAGCTCTACCGTGAATGGGGGGCGGACGGCGTGTTTATCAGCACCCCGAGGACGGAAGACGACTTGGTTCGGATCGGCCAATTGGATTTTCCCACGGCCGTCTGCATCACGGAGGGCAGCGCCACGGGCGGTTACAGCGCGGCGGATTTTGAACGGATGGGCATTCGGTTCGCCTTCTTTCCCCAGTCGCTGACCCGCGCCTGTATTCGCACGATGCGGCTGGTGCTGAACGAACTGAAGGCCAGGGGCCGAACGGACCACCTGGGGGATATCTTCTGCACACAGGAGGAACGCGCGGCTTACACGGGCCTGGAGGCCTACATGAAATTTGAAGCGGACGTCATGGATCGATGCAAAGAATTGGACGCGCGCGGACAGTGAAGCGCGGGGAAAGGAAGGACCGGTTATGGCAAACTATCAGATCGGCGTGATGAACGGGGACGACATCGGCCTTGAAATCGTGCCGGTTGCGGTGGACGTACTGAAAAAAGCGGCGGAGCGTTATCCCGGACTGAAGATCGATTGGGTGCCCCTGCCGATCGGCTACACATCGTTCCTCGAGCACGGCACAACCCTCCTGCCCGAGGTGCGGGAGAAGCTGTACACGCTGGACGGGTGGATTCTCGGCCCGATCGGGCATATGGCGTATCCCAAGGATCAGCCCGGATGCTTCAACCCGCATCCGATTTTACGCCGGGAGTATGATCTGGTCTCCAACATCCGGCCGGCAAAATCCTACGCGGCGGTTCCCTGCATCAATCAGAACGTCGACATGGTCATCGTCAGGGAAAACAACGAGGGCTTCCAGCCCGACCGGAATATGTTCCGGGGCACCAGCGACTGCATGCCCACCCCCGACATGGCGCTTTCCCTCAGGGTGATTACGAGGCGGAACAGCACGCTGGTGGCGCGCGAGGGCTTTGAGCTGGCCCGCCGCCGGGGCGGGATCAAAAAGGTGACGGCCATCCACAAGAACACCGTTTTCAAGCTCGGATGCGGGCTTTTCATTGAGGCCTGCCGCGACGTCGCGAAGGAATACCCGGATGTTGCATTTGAGACGGCTGTGGTGGATACCTTCGCGATGAAGATGCTCATGCGGCCCCAGGACTACGACGTCGTTGTCACGACCAACCTGTTCGGGGACATCCTCTCCGACGAGGCGGCGGGGCTTGTCGGCGGGCTCGGCATGGCGGCCGGGCTGTGCGCGGGGCCAAACTACTGCATGGCGCAGGCCACGCACGGCTCGGCGCCGGATATCGCGGGCAGGGGCGTCGCCAACCCGTTCGCGATGATCAAATCCGCCCAGATGATGCTCAACTGGCTGGGCGGCCGCAGCCAGGACGACGAGGCGGTCAGCGCCGCCGCGGACATCGAGCGGGCCATGGAGGCGGTGCTCCCCGACAAGGCGTCGGTGACGCCCGACCTCGGCGGCTCTGCGTCGACCGCCCAGATGGGACAGGCGATCTGCCGCCTGCTTGAAAAAGAAAAGGAGTGACGGTTTCGCGTCACTCCTTCGGGAAAAGCTCGCCGCAGTAGTCCTGCATGATCTGGATGAAGTCCTTTGCATAGCGGGTCAGATGTGCGTCGTGCCGGCGCATCATATTGAACGCCGTGTAGGTGCGGATGGGATACTTGGACCCGACGGAGAAAAACCGCAGATCCATCTGCCGGACGGTGTCGCTCGTCGCAAAAAACTCCGGGACAAAGGTGGCCCCCAGGCCTTTGGCGGCCATGCGGATGGCGGTTTCGATATTGGCGGTAAGCAGCGTTCTCGACGGGGAGAATTTGTGCTGTGCGAACAGCTGGTCGGACATAAAACGCGTATGGTGGCCGGGATTGAGCAGGATAAACCGTTCCCCGGAAAGCTCGTCCAAATCCAGCCACGCCCTCCCGCCGTTCTCCTGCGGCAGGGCGTCCTCCACAGAGGGGTGCGTCTTTGGCAGCGCGAGCAGGAACTCCTCCTCGAAGAGAGGCTGTACGGTAAACTTGTAGATGCTGTTCACCGGTCCCTTTGCGATCACAAGGTCGATCAGGCCGCCGGCAAGCTGGCTTTCCAGATGGTCCGAATTTTCCTCAAACAGCGTGACCTCCACGTTGGGATATTTCTTTTGGAAGCGCGCCAGCACCTCCGGGAAAAGCAGCGGGCTCCGCATGAAGGTGGTGCCGACCCGCAGCATTCCCCGGATGGTATCGTCGGAGCTTAAAAGGTCCCGCGTCATATCCTCGTAGATGGCGATCATATCGCGCGCGGCCCGCACGTAGTGCTTTCCGGCGTCGGTCAGCAGGATGTTTCGGCCGGAGGGTTCCAGAATTTTCACGTTCAGGGTTTCCTCCAGATTCTTGATATACTTGCTGAGCGCGGGCTGCGAGATATACAGGTGCTCCGCCGCTCTTGTGATGTTCCCGTATTTTTCGATCGCGAGGATATATTGCAGTTCTTTCAACAGCATGCCGGCACCTGCTCCCATCATTCATTCCTGTTTGTTATCAAAACGCGGGATTGGAAAGCGTGACTATAAATTTAAGTTTATATGAAAATGCACATTTTTTCAAGCAGGGCGGATAAGGATGAATAAAAAATTGATATGGCAGCGGGAAACGCCTGAAAAGAGGTGACGGAAGACGGACCCGGCGGAAAGCGCGTGAGGCCGCACACCCCGCGCTTTCAGGGGGATTGAAACAGGATTGTGAAAAAATCGGTTGGAATAGGAACAATGAAGTGGAAGAAGGAGTGTCAAAAATGAAAAAGGTATTATGTATGGCGCTTTGTCTGGCGTTGGTATTCGCTCTGGCGGCCTGCGGCGCGAACGGAGCTCCCGCGGCGAGCGCGCCCGCGGCCTCCGGTGCCGACGCGCCCGCGGCGGAGAACGCCGGAAGCGCCGAAGCCGCGGGATGGGTCCCCACCAAGGACGTCGAGATCGTCACACACTCCGGCGTCGGCGCGGGCGGCGATTTGATCGGGCGCGCCGTGATCGAGGCGTCCCAGAGCCTGGTGCCGGAAAATATGTTCATGCAGAACAAAAAGGGGTCCGCAGGCTCGAACGTATGGGCCTACGTCAAGGAGGGGAAGACCGACGGCAACACGCTGATCGTCGGCACGCCCACCAACTTCCTCTGGTATTACAACGCCAACAACGGAATGAATATCATTGAAGACCTGGTGCCCCTCTGCCGTTTGCAGCTGGAGCCGCAGCTCCTGGTGGTGCAGGCGAAGGGACCCTATCAGAGCATCGACGACTTCAAGGAGGCCTACAAGGCCGGCAACGCGACCATCGCCGGCGAAGCCAGCGGCGGCCCGGCCTGGATGTGCGCGATGACGATGGCCGAGGCGCTGGGCTGCTCCGCCTCCTACATCCCCTACAGCGACGGCGGCGAGGCCATCACCGGCCTTCTCGGCGGCAACGTGGACGCGGCGTTCATCCAGTACAGCGAGGGCATCGACCAGGTCAAGGCCGGCGAGCTGAAGGTCCTGGCGTTCGCCTCCGAGGAGCGCGAGGAAAGCGACCCTGATATCCCCACCCTGACGGAATCCGGCGTGGACTTTGTCTTCCCGCAGTGGCGCGGCCTGTTCGTGCGCAAGGGCACCTCCGACGAGGCAATCGCATACTGGGAGAAGATCTTTGCCGAGAGCTCCCAGACGGAGTCCTTCCAAAAATGGCTGGCCGATTCCGGAAGCCTGGACGGCTGGATGGGACATGAGGAGTTTTACGCGTTCTGCGTCGAGCAGGACAAGGTGGTCACCGATATGATTGCAAGGTTTGGAACCGGCGAATAAACCGCTTCAGCCTGCCGAAGAGCATGCCCGGGCCGCCTGCGGAATCCGGCGCGGCCCGGGGATCTCTTCAGGCGGCTGCCTGCTCCCGCAGGCGGGTTACAAGAAGGGTGTTTTATGAAGAAGAAAAAATATGTGGATATAATCTCGAGCATCCTGCTGATTACCCTCGGCGTCGTCTATTTTTATGCGTCCACCCAGTTCCCGGAGGCGCTGACGGTGGAGCCGCTGGGACCGGGAGGGTTTCCGCAGTTTATGGCGGTCATCCTAGTCGCGCTCAGCGCATATGTGCTGGTCAAGGCGGTGCTGGACCGGTCCGAGGACGCCAACAGCGCGACGAAATTTACGCGGAGGGACCTCGGGTGCCTGCTGGTGATGATGGGCGCGCTCGTGCTCTACGTTGTGCTCATGCGGATTTTGGGCTATGCGGTTTCGACCTTCCTGTTCTCAGCGGCCTGCTTTTCGCTTCTGGGCGCGACGTGGAAAAAGCCTCTGTCAATCCTGCTCCCGTCGGCCGCCATGGCCCTCGTGTGCTACCTGCTGTTCAAGGTGCTCTTCAGAGCTGACCTGCCCAGCGGGTTCCTGATTTAAGCCGGAAAGGAGAGTGGAACTGGATGACTACGTTAGAACTTTGGAAAGAAATATTTTCCGCGTTCTCCATTCCCGGTGTGCTTTGGGTGTTCGCGGGGGTCACATGGGGAATTTTTGGCGGCGCGCTCCCCGGCGTGACGGCTTCGCTGGCAATGTCGCTGGTGCTGCCGTTCACCATCGCGCTGGACCCGGTCACCGCGTTTATGCTGCTGGCGGCGGTCTATGTCGGCGCGGAATACGGCGGCAGCATCCCGGCGATCCTGCTGTCCGTCCCCGGCACGCCCGCCAACGCGCCCACCGCCCTGGACGGGCACCAGATGCACCTGAGCGGCAAGAGCGGCAAGGCGCTCGGCTATTCCCTCATAGGCGGATCCTTCGGCAGCTTCTTCGGCGGCGTGATCGGCGTCTTCATGCTGGGCCTGCTCGTAAAGATCTCGCTGCTGCTGGACCCCTCCGCGTTTTTCGCGCTTGCGCTGTTCGGCCTGTCGGCGGTGGTCAGCATGTCCAAGGGCAATATGGTAAAGGGCTTTATTTCCGTCATTCTCGGGATCATGCTCGGGACCATCGGCTCTGACAATTTTACCGGCATGACCCGTTTTACGATGGGGATGATCCAGCTCGGCGACGGCGTCAGCGACGTCCCCGCCGTGGTGGGCCTGGTGGCGGCCTCCGAGCTGTTCGGCCAGGTGATCCGGCAGATGCAGGAAAAGAAGCTCGTCTCGGCCATGCTGGGCAAGCTCGACTATACCTTTACAACAATCAGGGAGTTTTTTGCCTGCATCAAAGTCGCGATACTCAGCATGTTCACGGGCATTGTGGTCGGCGTGATGCCCGGCGCGGGCCCGACCATCTCCTCGTTTATCGCCTACAACGAGGCCCGCCGGATCTCCAAGGACGGCGACAAATTCGGCACCGGCGTCCCGGACGGGATCGTCGCCCCGGAGGTCGCCAACAATGCCTGCGTTCCCGCGGCGGTCGTCCCGCTGCTCTCGTTCGGCATCCCCGGCTCCACCTCGGCGGCCATCATGCTGGGCGCCATGGTTATGCACGGCATGCGCCCCGGCCCACTGCTGGCGCAGAACAACCCGGAGGCGCTCGGCGCGGTGTTCCTGGGAATCCTGCTGGCCTGCCCCTGCCTGCTGATCGTCGGGCGGCTCTTCCTCAAGCCGTGGGTCAAGGTGACCGCGATTCCCCCGCACTATCTGGACACGATCATCCTCTGCCTGCTGGTGGTGGGCTCCCTGGCGCTCAACGAGGGCGTCTTTGCAGTCGGGATCCTGCTGGTCTGCTCTTTCGCCGGCTACCTGCTGAAGCTGGCGGGGTATAACCCCATCGCGGTGGTGCTGGGCTTTGTCCTTTCCCAGCTGGTGGAGGACAACCTGCGCCGCGCGGTGCTTCTGAGCAAGGGCTCGCTCATGACCTTTGTCACCCACCCGATTACGCTGGCGCTGCTGCTGCTCACCGCGGCGTCCGTCATTTTCGGTCTGAAAAAGAAGAAGCGGGAAGCCAAGGCGGCTTGAAATTAAAAAATATGATTGATGAAACAGGAGTGAACGATGGCTTACGTATTGGAGCCGATCTCCATTGGGAAGGTGGAGCTGAAAAACCGGATTGTCTTCCCATCCATGTGCGTGTTCTTCTGCGACGCGGAAGGCTACATAAACGACGCGATGCTTGAATATGTGCGCGAGCGCGCCCGCGGCGGCGCGGGGCTGCTCGTCATCCCGGGCAGCCCCCACGGGAAGGTTGGCCCGGGCCGGCCGGCGCTCTCCCACAACGGTTACATCCCGGGATGGAAGGCCCTGGCGGACGTGGCGCATGAAAACGGCGCGAAGCTGTTCTGCCAGCTGCACCCGGCAAAGTTCCAGGCGGGCCGCGGGGTCAGCGTCGAGGACATCAACGAATTCACCACCGACGATATCCGGCGGCTGGTCGACAGCTATGCGGAGTGCGCCCTGCGCGCCAGGCGCGCAGGCGTGGACGGCGTCGAAATCCACGGCGCGCACGCGCACGAGGTGGCGCAGTTCCTGTCGCCCTTTTACAACAGGCGTACGGACGCGTTCGGCGGTTCGGTGGAAAAACGCGCGCAGTTCGGCGTGAAAATCGTCGAGGGCATCAAGCGGAAAACCGGCGCGGACTATCCGCTCATATTTCGCATCAGTGGGGACGAGATGGTCGACGGGGGCAGGAGGATCGACGAGACGGCTGAGATCGCCAGGCTGCTCGAACAGGCGGGCGCGGACGCGATCCACGTCTCCTGCGGGATGCCGGAATCGGAATATGCCATCTCCGCGCCGATGGACATCGAGGCGATGTTCAATGTGGACAACGCCGCGAAGGTCAAGGAGGCCGTCTCCATCCCGGTCATCGCGGTCAACCGTATCGTCGACATGGAGCAGGCCGACGAGGTGATCAGGAGCGGAAAGGCCGACCTGGTGTCCATGGCGCGCGCGCAGCTCGCCGATCCGGACATCGTCGCCAAATACGAGGGAAGGGCCTCCGGACCGGTCCGGCACTGCATCGGATGCAACCAGGGCTGCCGCGACGCGGCGCGCTATAAAAAAATTCGCTGCATGCAGAACGCGCGCCTCGGGTTTGAAGCCGTGCTGAACTTCGTCCCGGCGACGGAGGAGGAAAAGAAGCAGAAGATCCTGATCGCCGGCGCGGGGCCGGCCGGGCTGGAAGCCGCGTACGACCTCAGCCTGCGGGGATTTCGCCCGGTGGTCTGCGAACAGGAGGACCGGGCCGGCGGCCTGATCAACCTGGCGAAGCTGCCGCCGCATAAAAAGAGCATGCAGGAGATCACGAATTTCCGCGTCGACGCGCTCAAACAGGCCGGCATCGAAATCCGTTACCGGACCAGGGTCACGCCCGAACTGCTCGAGCGGGAGAAACCGGACGTGCTCATTGTCGCGACGGGCAGCGCAGCCGCGGTCCCGCCGATTCCGGGCGTGGACGGGGACCGCGTCGTGACGGGCGACGAGCTTCTCGCGGGGCGCAGGACGCTGCGGGGCGAACATTTCGTGGTGCTGGGCGGCGGCCTGGTGGGCTGTGAGGCGGCGGATTATCTGGCGCAGAACGGAAGCCGTGTGGAGATCGTGGAGATGACCGACAAGCTGGCGGCCGACCTCAACCAGAGCCGCAGGCATTTCCTCCTGAAGAGCCTTTCCGAGCACGGGGTCGCGGCGCACCTGCTGACGCGCGTGCGGGAGATCGCCCTGCCCGACGTGCGCGTGGACGCGCAGGACTACGGCTTCACCATTCAAAACGTCGACGGCGTGGTGGTGGCCGCGGGCAGGAAATCCGTAAACGAGCTGTCCGAGCAGGCGAGGCGGGTCCTTCCCGGCGCGCGGATCTATGTGATCGGCGACGCGGACCAGCCGGGCGTCGCGCTCGACGCCATCCAGCAGGGCGCCCGCGCGGCCGCCCGGGTTTAATTGGAGGTGAGGGTGTGAACAAACGGTCGGTTCTAAAAGGGATGCTTCAGGATGATCAGACCTATTTTGTCCCAGGCGTCTTTGACTGCCTCGGGGCGCTCGCCGTCGAGGCGGCCGGCTTCCGGTCGGCGCTGATCTCGGGGAACGCGGTTTCGGCGTCGGTATTCGGCCTGCCAGATCTGGGCCTGCTCACGATGACGGAGGTCGCGCAGACCTCCTCCCGCATTGCAAACGCGGTGCAGATCCCGGTGATCGCCGACGCGGACACGGGCTACGGGCAGCCGCTCAATTTCATGCGCGCCGTCCGGGAGTTTGAACGGGGCGGCGTGGCGGGCATCCATCTGGAGGATCAGGTCTCTCCGAAAAAATGCGCCTATTACGGCGGGCTGCATGAGGTCGTGCCCGCGGACGAGTTCGTCAGAAAGCTCAAGGCGGGAATCGACGCGAGGGAGACGCGGGACTTCTGCATCATCGCCCGCACCGACGCCCTCGTGAGCTACGGCGTCGACGAGGCGGTCTCCCGGGCAAACAGATATCTGGACAGCGGCGCGGACGCGGCGTTTGTCGTGGGCTGCTCCACGGTGGAGGAGATTGAAACGGTCGCCCGCGCGGTGCATGGGCCGCTCGTCATCAATATCAACGACACCAGCGAGCTCAACCGGTGCACGCCGGAGCTCTTCCGCCAGATGCGCGTCAAACTGGTCCTGTATCCCGCCACGCTGCGCTCCCTGGCTTTAAGGCAGTCCCTCGAAGTGATGCGCGGCCTGCACAAAAACGGCAATACGCAGGCCGACCTGGCAAGGCTGGCGACCCTCGAGGAGTTCCAGGATGTGACCAGAGTAAAGGCGTATACCGAAAAGGAATACCACTATTCCAAATGACGGCGCGGGAGAAGATGAGATGGCAACTGTAGTAGAAAAAATATTCGCGGCCAAAACCGGAAAAGACGTAAAGGCCGGCGATATCGTGGTGGTGGAGGTGGACGCCTGCATGATCCACGACGTCAACGGGCCTTCCGCGGTGAAAAATTTCGGCCAGATCGCCGCAAACGTAAAATCACCGTCGCACCACCTGGTTGCGCTGGACCATTTCGCCCCCTGTCCCAATGCGAGCGCGGGGAACAACCATATTTTGCTGCGCGGCTTTGCAAGGGAGCATGGAATCCAGCTGGTGGACGCCTGCAGGGGCGTCTGCCACCAGGCGATGCTGGAATCGGGCAAGCTGCGCCCGGGAAATATCGCCGTGGGCACGGACTCCCACTCCTGCACCTACGGGGTGCTGAACCTGTTCAGCACGGGGGTGGGCGCAGCCGAAGCGGCCGTGGTCTTCGCGAGCGACCAGTGCTGGTTCAAAATCCCGCAGACGATCCGGGTGGACTTTGTGGGAAGGCGCCCGGAAAAGGTGCTCGGCAAGGACGTCGCGCTCGAACTGATCCGCATCCTCGGGGAAGCCGGCGCCGCCTACCAGTGCGTGGAATTCGGCGGGGAGGCCGTGTCGGAGCTCAGCTTCGACAGCCGCGCCACCATCTGCAACATGATGATCGAGTCGGGCGCCAAGGGCGCGATCATGCCCTGCGATGAAATCACCCGGCGCTGGCTCGAGGCGCACGGCGTGTCGGAGGCCTCCGGCGTGGAGCCGGACGCCGGCGCGCAGTACAGCAGGAGAATCGAGATCGACCTTTCAAAGCTGCGCCCGCTGGCGGCTGTCCCTCCGCACATCGACCACGCGGCCGCCGCCGGGGAGCTCAACCATGTGAAGGTGGACCAGGTCGTGATCGGCTCCTGCACAAACGGGCGCTATGAGGATATCGCGCTGGCGGCGGAAATCCTGCGGGGCAGGAAGGTCCACGACGGTGTCCGGCTGCTGGTGTTCCCCGCCTCCCGGGAGGTGGAGCGGGCGCTGGCCGCGGACGGCCTGCTGGAAGCGCTTTCCGCCGCGGGCGCGGCGGTTTTCCCGCCGAGCTGCGGGCCCTGCGCGGGGATCCACAACGGGCTTTTGGGGGACGGCGAGGTCGCCGTATCCACCACGAACAGGAACCTGAGCGGCCGGATGGGAAGCAAGAGCGCGCAGATTTACGTCGCCTCCCCGCTGGTCGCGGCGTATTCCGCCCTGTGCGGCTTCATATCGGACGGGGAGGTGCGGACATGACCGGAAAAGCGATCGTGCTGGGCGACGGCGTCAGCGGCGATCAGATCATCGCGGGAAGCCGGCTCGCGGGAGGAAAGAGCGAAGCCGAGGCGGTGCCCTACCTGTTTGAATCCTGCCGCAGCGATTTCGGGGACCTCTTTGCGCCGGGCGATATCCTCGCGGCGGGTGAAAATTTCGGCTGCGGGTCGTCGCGGGAGCAGATCATCCTCGTGATGAAGGCCGCCGGCATCCGGTGCGTGATCGCCAAATCGTTCAGCCGCCAGTTTTACCGCGGGGGCATCAACATGGGAATCCTCCCCGTCGTCTGTCAGGCGGAAATCCATGACGGCGACAGGGTGACGGTCGACCTGGAAAACCACTGCATCAGGATAAACGATCTGGATCCCGTGGAATTTGCACCCTTCCCCGAGCAGGTGCTCGGCTACATCTCGGAGGGCGGCCTGCTGAATTATTACAGGAAGCACCACACGCTCGAGTGAGACGCGCGGCGCCGGAAGCGGGCAGCCCCCGGGCGAATAAAAAATGAAAGGCCCCATGCGATGACGTGTCATCGCATGGGGCCTTTTATGCGTGCGGCCGCCGTACCGGGCTTTCGATCTTGGACATGTCCAGCACTTCGTTGATGAGGCTTCAAAGATGCCGGCTCGAGACGCCTGTTTTATTCAGGCAGACCTGGATCTTTTCCGGGGAGTGGAGGTTTGCCTGCGCGATGCCCCGTGTTATGCGGGCCCTCTCCGGCCGCTCTTTTTTCCCGGCGTGAGCGACATCAGCGCCCCGAGCAGGATGCCCGCGGCGGCGGGCAGCACCCAGCCGAGCCCGAGCCCCGCGAGGGGAATGCGCTTCATCGCCGGGGTGAGGATGGGGATGGACAGGCGGGCGTCCGCGAGCGCGTAGAGCACGCTGGCGGACGCGGTGAAGAGAATGGCGGCGGGATAGATTTTCCTCAGAGGGGCGATCCAGCGGTGCAAAAAGGAGAGCAGGATGAGCACGATCGCCACCGGATAGATCGCGCCGAGCACGGGGACCGAGACGGCGAGGATCTGGTTGAGCCCGAGGTTGGAGATCGCCATGCTGATGAGCGCGAAAAAGAGGGCCCACCGGCGGTAGGAGACGCGCGGGAACAGCTCGTGGAAGTATTCGCCGCAGCAGCTGATGAGGCCGATGCAGGTGTTGAGGCAGGCGATGACGAAGACGGCGGCGAGCAGGACGCTCCCGAAGGGGCCGAAGAGGGCGGAGACGAGCCGGGTGAGGGTCTCCGCGCCGTTTTCGCTGCCGGGGAACGCGCTCCCGGAAAGGGCGCCGATGTGGGCGAGCATGGCGTAGACGGCCAGAAGGACGGCGCCGGCGAGCCAGCCCGCGCGGACGGTGCCGCGCACGACGGCGCCGTCGTCCGTGACGCCGCCCGCGCGGATGTTGAGGGCGATGACGATGCCGAAGTTGAGCGCTGCGATCGTGTCCATCGTCTGGTAGCCGACGAGGAACCCCTGCGCGGCGGGATTGGACGCATACGCGCCCGTCACCGCGCCGTACCCGCCCGGGGGCCGCAGGGCGCAGCCCAGAAAGATGACGAGGATGAGCAGCAGCAGGGCGGGGCAGAGGATTTTGCCGAGCCGGTCGGTGAGCTTTTCCGGCTTGAGGGCCAGCAGGAGCGCCGCGCCGAAAAAGAGGGCGGAGTACCCGAGCTGCAGGAGCCTCACCGGGCCACCCGTTTGCAGGAAGGGGGAGACGGCCATTTCAAAGGAGGTGCTGGCGGTGCGGGGGATGGCGAGGCAGGGTCCGATGGAAAGATAGATGAGCATCGTATAGACGGCGGCGAAGCGCGGATGCACCCGCCCGGCCAGCCGGGAGAGCCCGCCCGACCGCGCCACGGCGATCACCCCGAGAATGGGAAAGCCGATGGCGCTGAGTGCGAACCCGGCCATGGCGGGCCAGGTGCTTGTCCCGGCCTGCGCGCCGAGAAAGGGCGGAAAGATCAGATTCCCCGCCCCGAAGAACATCGAAAAGAGGGTAAAGCCCACCAGGAGCAGTCGCTTTCCCCGCAGCTGCATGACATCCTCTCCGTTCCACAGGTCTTTATGCTCCTATTCTATCATGCTGGGGGACGGGTGGCAATGCCAAAGGCCGCGTCCCGCCATAGCGGGCGCGGCCTTTGGAGAGGCGCCGGGGAAGTTATGACGCGCTTCTCAACTGGAAAATTGTCATGGTCAGCGTTCCCTCCGTGGTCCTCACCGGGCTGTTGAAGGTCAGGCTGAAGACCGTCCGGGCCGGAACTTCTATCATGAATGAGACGGAGCCAAATGCGCTGGAACGTCCCGCTCCGGTCATAAAGTAAATCCCGTATTCAATATGAGGACTGCCGTTGTAGAAGGGGGTGACCTGGATAAATCCGGATTCCGAAAGCAGGGCGGACACTTCGTAGAAAATGGCGTACACGCCCGGCTCCAGACTGACGCGGGTCGAATCTGTAAGCACGATCCTGCCGGTTGGGTCCGCAATTTCCGTTTTCATGGGAATCAACGCGGCGTCCGCAAACTGTGCGCCGAAATTGATGAAGGAGGCAAACTTGCCGCTGGGAACCGGGCCGGTCGGTCCGGTTGCTCCGGTCGCGCCTGTGAGCCCCATCGGCCCCATGGGTCCCGTGGGGCCTTGGAGGCCGGGCTGCCCAATGGGGCCCGCGGGTCCCTGCGGGCCTGTGGCTCCTGTGGCGCCGGTGGGCCCGGCCGGCCCGGGAAGCCCGATGCCGGTCGGCCCGGTTGCGCCCGTGGGCCCCGTGACGCCCTGCGCGCCGATGGGGCCCTGTGCGCCGGCAGGTCCCGCAGCGCCTGTCGGTCCGGTCACGCCCGGAAGCCCCATCGGCCCCATCGGACCTGTGGGTCCTTGGAGGCCCGGCTGCCCGACGGGCCCTGCGGGTCCGGTCATCCCACGGGGCCCCGTGGGGCCGGCATTTCCGGTCGGTCCCGTAGGGCCGGCGGGGCCGGTTGGCCCCCTGGAACCGCAGCAGGGGCGGCAGCATTCGTTTGAGCGTTCGGTTGTCATATGCGTTCATCCTTTTCAGGGAAAAATCCCAGTGTTCTCCCTTCAGTTTATTCAGGGGCCGGGGGCGCCGTTCTCGTCCCCGGCGGTTAAAACCGCCGCGGCCGGATGACGCAGAAAAAAAGGAAAAATCTCCAAGAGTGGCAACCGGTTTCACGGCTGGCCCTCTTTGTTTCACCGGTTCGGCTTTGCGCTCTTTTTTCACATGCTTCCGGTGTTTAACGGCGGCGCCGTGACCGGAGGTGAGACTGCGGTCATCGGCCGTTCGCATTCCCGGCTGCTGCCGCACAATCCTTTTCAGGGATAAAATTCCATAGGAATTTCTCTAAAAAAGCCGCAGAAAAACCCGAAAGGTTTTCCTGCGGCTTTTTGGTCACAAAATTCTTAAAATTCAAACTGGAAAATAAAAAATATGATGCAAATAAAATTGAAGCATTTTGTTCGTTTGAAAAGCTGTTGGGAAAGATGTCAAAAAGTACACTTTTTGTGACTAAATTAGTCAAGAAATTTTAAGATTTTATGAACGATTTCTATTGTAATCAACACGTTTTCGTGCTATACTTTTAACAGTATTTTCCTATATATCCTAGTAATATTCAAAAATTAAAAAATTTTACTGGGAATTTCGCCAATTTCATATGGTGTACCTTTTGTGACACTTTGTATCATTAAAAGCGGTAACGAACGGGGGAAAATGGATGAGAGCCGCAATCAGACAGTATTCCGGCAACATCCCGGTGACGGTCGTTAGCGTTAATGCTGTTTCAGAGTGTGCGGTTTGCCGCCGTTCGGGCGGCGGAGGTCTGGCGGAGGCCGTTCCCCTGAGAATCGTCCAGGGGGAATTGCATAACGGCTGCTTTATGGAGAAGATTCCGTTTATCGGGCTCTACGACCTGGTCATGAAATTGGACGCTCTGCTGGACCATTTGGCATTTCCCCAGCGGGACACCGCGCTCAGATCCTTCGGAAGGGATGGAATCAGGCGCTACTGCCGAATGAAAGAGGACCTGCTTCCCCGTCTGGAACAGCCTTGGAACGAGCGCGTGATGCAGGACGGCTGGGGGCGGTGCGCGACCTTCTCGGTGCATGTGTGCGCGCGGCAGAACAGCAGCTGGCAGGGGAGCGTCCGCTGGCTGGAGGCGAAGGAGGAACGAAAGTTCCGGAGTGTGCTGGAGCTTTCCTATCTTTTGGAAAGCGCGCTGGATTTGGAACCAAAAGATGAAACGTCTGTTTAAAATATGGAATCGTTGAGGCATGGAGGGAATCAGGAATGAAGTCGCAGGGATGGGGACAGAAAACTGGTTGGAAAAAGCATACGGCGCTGCTGCTGGCGGTGCTGATGCTGATGAGTACGATCCCGGTCTTTACATACGCGGAGGATATCGTCGGGGGAGAGCCGGGGGGCGGCGCTTCCTCGTCGGGAGAAGCCGCGCCCGCGGAGGAGAGCAAACCGGAAGCGGAAAAGCCCACGGAGAGCGGTGAAAGCCCGTCGGAGGAGCGGCACCGCGACGGGGACGACAAGGGCAGCACGGACGAATACAGTCTGACGGTGACGCAGGAGGAACTCTTCACGGAGGATGGCCTCGCGGTGGAGATTACGGCGGTATCGACCTTCCCGTTCACGCGGAACCTGCATATTGAAGCGAAGGACGGCGGGAA
>NZ_CABUCJ010000011.1 GCF_902490045.1 uncultured Anaerotruncus sp. | reverse complement strand
CTTCACCTGCTGCATTTGGACGATGTGCTTTTGGAAGAGCCCTCTTTGGAGGAAATCTTCATGCACTACTATGAGTAAGGAGGTGTCAGGTATGGTCATTTTGAAATATGAACTGAAACGGCATCGAACCTATATCCTGGGCTGGACCATCGCCTTGGCTGTGTGTATCTTTTTGATGACACCGACTTATTACAGCTTCCTGGATGTTGCCTCCGTGGAACTCTTTGAAACCATGGGCACCACGGACTTTTACAGGAGTGTCGGCGTATCGATGGAATACTTGACTTCCCCGTTGGGCATTTATGGGTTTCTGACCAGCTTTTTCATGATTGCCTCCGGCGTTTTCGGAATGCACTTCGGCATTTCCGTTCACACCAGAGAATGTACGGAAGGAACTTCGGAATACCTGTTTACAAAGCCCTTTCCTCGGAAAACAATCTATTGGGCAAAGGCATTGACTGTATTGATCGGAGTGGTGGTCGTAGGTGCTGCGTATCTGCTGGCTTCTTTTTTGGCCATGGCAATGTTTCGTTCCGGAACTCCATGGGGAGAGTTTTTTCTGATTGCTCTGTCCCTCACCCTTGTTACGCTGTTCTTTGCTGCAATGGGTCTGATGGTGGGAATTTTGTTTCCCCGCAACCGTAGCCCACTGCTGACCGCCGGATTAGTCGTGTTTGTGGAGTATTGCATAACCAGCTTCTCCAACATCATCAGTAACCGGGCTATCAGTTTCCTGTCCCCATACTCCTTCTTTGGAGCTGCAAAAATTTCCGAAACTGGCTTCTATGATATGACCTATCTTGGCTGGGGCGTGCTGCTGGTTACCCTGTTTTTGGTGCTGTCTTACGGTGTCTTTCTGAAAAAAGACATTCAGTTTCGTTCATAAGGGGGTGCAAACATGAAAACATTGATTAAAAATGAGTTCCGCCAAACCAGAAGGCTCTTGTTGATCTGGTTAGGGATCATGCTGCTTCTGTGCGGTTTCTGCTATTTTGAGCTTCTGTCTCTACAGGACAGTCTGAATGAAATGGCAACGATGGTCAGCCAATTTCCGAGATTGATCATGATTATGTTTGGGGTCAAAGGCGATTTAACCACATCCCTTGGCTGGTATGTGTGCATCTATTTCTGGGAAGGATTGCTGGCGTTCCCTTATGCCATGTCTCTGGGGTTGTCCTGTGTGGCGAAGGAAAAGAAGTTCGGAACCTCGGAATACCTGTTCACAAAGCCTGTGGAACGGAAAACCATTGTACTGGCGAAGGTGATCGTTTCGGCGGTAAATCTGCTGGTGTTTGCCCTGTTCAGCGGTTTATGTAATTATTTTACAATCGTTCTTCCTTTGGGCGGTCTGGAACAGCCGGGAGCAGTGCTCACCACAACCATGGGAATGTTCTTTACCCAGTTCCTCTTTTTCGCTCTGGGGCTGCTGTTTGCCAGCCTGTTTATGTCCTATAAGGCTGCGGTGAGGACAGGTACGATTTCCATGCTGGCTGCCTATGCTCTGGCCTTTACAGCCGAATACACAGAAAATCAAATTTTGGATTACCTGACCCCTCTGCGCTACTACGATGTGTATGAGGTGGCACTGCACGGATTCCGACTTTCCTTTATCGTTTTGACATTCGCTGTTGTGGGTGCTTGTATCGTTGCTGCATTGAATCAGTGGAAGCGGCGTGAATTGTAAGCCTATGTTCAAATCTTCAGTATAACTGTCTCAAGTCTACATAAAAAAGCAATTCCTGTTTTCATGGGGGAATTGCTTTTTTACATGAAGATTGTATAATGAAAACAGTAGACAAAGATATATGGAGGAAATCATGATGTTACGACCAAAAGAAGTAGTATGCAAATGGGTAGATGCCTTTAATGGCCACGATGTAGATGCAATCGTGAGCCTGTACCATGATAATGCAACCAACCATCAGGTGACCAATGAGCCTGTGATCGGGATAGACGCAATCAGAGAAATGTTTACAGCAGAATTTGCCACTGCCGATATGACAGCCATTGTAGAGAATATTTTTGAAGATGGACAATGGGCAATTTTGGAGTGGAAAGACCCGCTGGGACTGCGGGGATGCGGCTTCTTCCATGTTGTAAATGGTAAAATTCTGTTCCAGAGAGGATATTGGGATAAACTGTCTTTTTTGAAGCAGCATAATTTGCCTATTGAATATTGATTGAATGCTGCCGGTGAAAAACCGCTGCTACATGGAACCAACCATGCGGCAGCGGCTTTTTTTATTTTCGAGTTTTTTCTTCTTATGGCTGGTAAACTTTACTCGCCTTTATTCATACATCTCAAACGCAAACATGGTTTCTTTTGGCAATCTATCATTTTCGCAATTCAGCAGATACCGGATCACCCGTTTTGCAAAAACATTGGAAATCATGGTATCCCAGTCGGCAAGCCGGACAATCGACCCTGTGCCGTTTTCAAAATCGAATAAAATTTCTCCCCATTCGCCATCGCAGTCTGCCTGATATTCGTAGACTGCGGTGGCAATTTTCTTTTTTCGTTTGGTTTTGGACTTCTGTTTCAGCCGGACTGCATGGATACCGCCGTTTTCTACCAACAGCAGTGTCAGATGTTCCGCTGCTTTCCGGTAGGCTCGTTCCGCACCGCTGGCGGAGCTGCCCTCAAACATGACAGCCAATTCTTCAAAGGTAGGGCGGTTTTTCCATGAACCGACACGCCCACAGGTCATGCAGATGGCAAGCCGTTTTTCCAACAAGGTTTGTTCCCGGTAGTTCAGCTTTTCAAATGCTTTCCGCACCTTTTCAGCCTGTATACCATCCCATAGAATATCGGCATAGTTCCAGCTATAGTCACGGGTCACATCCTCGCCTGTTTCCTCGCCGTCCTCGTCCTGCTCGGTCACAAAGAATGGCTGCTGATTGCGGATACCACGGACAACTTTCAAATATTCCTCTGCCAGCGCAAGATCGCAGTTATATTTTTTTGAAAATTCAGCAATGGCATCTTTTGTGTTGTGGTAAAGCCATGCCATGGTGCGGAGCATCTTATAGCTGGTCAGCGAGGATACCGACCATTGTTCTTCGCCCATGCGAAAACGGAGCATGGCATCCCGTATGAAGGGATAAATGTAGGTAGCATATTCAGCACCCTTTTCAGGGGCATAGTCCGGCAGCTTCTGGAGCATAGCCTCCCGGCAGGAAAGTTTTATATCCAAAAAACGCTCTGGGTCATACTGATCGCCGCTGTCTACGCCAAGAAAGCTTTTGATGCGATTGTTAAGCTGTGGCTCGTAATGGTGCAGGAAAAACGAAAAGTATTTCAAATCCTTTTCCCGGAGAGCAGACAGAATGTAATCATTGATGTTCTCTGCCTTTGGCAGCTCCGGTTCCAGTTGGAAGATGCGCTCTGCCATATATCTTGTAATGCCACTGTCGGGCGTATCGGGAAAGGACTTTGGCTTGTACCCGGTCATGTCCCATGAATATTCTCTCAGCATAAGCGCACCTCCCCTTCGGCTTCCGTGAGGACATATTTTCTCTTAGACAAACTGGAAGTTGTGCGCTTGATTATTTATCTGAAATATATTTTTCTATGCGCTCTTTTTCTTCTATGCTAAGTTCTCTTGCTATAGGAAGAAAGTCTCTCAATTTGTTCCATTTTCCTTGCACGCAAAGTATCGCCGCATAACAGCAATCATCTTCACTCCCCCGCAAACGGCGGACAACAAAAAAGTTTCTCGCTTTATCGCTGTCTTTTGCGGATGCAGTTTGTTCAAAGATTTTTGCAACTTTTTCTAACGTATCAATTTTCTCATAATACGGAAGTGCATATTTTCTAAAGTAATTTGCAATGCGTTCAGCATAAGTCTGCATAGGTTCATCGGAACAATACTTAAACGTGCTCATTGTGTAGTTTGGAATTTGTGTATAGAACATCCATGCACCCGTAGACCACTTAGGGTCATATTCCATTCCTAAAAATAAACTTGTAAGTCTATCTACCTCTTTATATGTAAATGAAAGCGTAAAATTTACAGAATAGAGATTCCCCGGCAAACCACGATCCCTTGTGAAAGTGATAGTAAAAAATTGTTCACATTCTCCAACCTTTCGAGTTAACCATCCGATTTTTTTCTTTTTAAATCCTGTATCAAAAACCAGCTCTGATAGCAAAGTCGTCAATTCTTTTTGTAAACCATTTGGCGTTATTTCCACTTCATTTCACCTCCACAACTTCAAATTTTCTTTTCAGCTTCACTTTGCAAAGCGTCCTGTTCCATTTCCGTTTCATAATCCCCACGGGCATAGGCAACATCACTGATTGCCCGGAGCATCTTATCCTTTGCCAGCTTTTTCATCGCCTTGGCAAGTTCCGCATCCAGTGTGCCACGCTTGATATATCGGTTTATGGTGTTCAGCCGCTTCTCATATATCTGTTTCAGCGGATGATCATCCGCAAGTTCTCTCTGGGTTCTGCCTTTCAGATTGCCGATCTGCCGACAGGTGCGGTGCAGCTTGTCCCCCGGCGCATATCCGCCGCAGTATTTGGTATGCCTTGCATTGGTGGTCAGGAACCATTTGCCGCAGATACGACATTTCTTTGGTGCGTGACCCACGCACAGACCCTCAAACAAGTCCGTACGGAACATCCCCACAAAAGTAAGGAAGTGCATCCGCTTGACCAGCATCGGCACATCATAGCCGGGACGAAGCGCAGAAACATACTGGATAGAATTATTGGATGCAGCCATCCAGGCATTGCCTTCCGTAATGGAGAACTCCGGTGGAAAACAGGTGCCGAATAACTTGGCAAATCCTTCTGCTGTACGGTCTGCTTCATTGCCGTCCGTTTTTTCGGCAAAATCAAGCATAGCCTTTTGATATTCGCCAAGAGAGTACGCCAGATGCCCGAAAACCGCCGTGTAGCGTTGGAGCAGCATCGCATCTGCATACATCGGGACTTCCTCAAATGGCAATGAATTGGTCGTTGCTTTTATTGCGAACTCTACATATTTTTGTGCATTTTCTGCCGTAAAGACCGTTTGAATCCGTTCCCGGTGCTTTGGAATGTCCATATAAGGAAACGGAGGGGTGACGCTGAGAATATCAAGCATCGTCAGTGCAGCTTCCCTTACCATTGGAAACAATGCAGAAGCATCCTGAGCGGCGTTCAGCTGTCCCAGCAGCAGATTGATTTTGTCACACTGCTCGTTCATCCGGGCAAGGGTATCGGTGGATACATTCAGCGCATCACAGGCAAGTGTGCCGGTGGGCAGCGTTTTATCCTCGTATATGACCGTATCCTGCCAGAAATCCAGCGTCATCAATTCCTGATTCATATTCGTCCTCCTGTCCTGTTTTCCTTTTTCTCTTATTATATCATCCAAATGTGAAGAAATCTACTGCTGTCCTGTTTTTTGAAACGGGGTTGTCCTCCGATTAGCCTGTTTTTTGCGAAATCCGGCATAACCATAGTAGAAGGAGCGAAGCACCTGCCACTCGGCGGGTGTTTTTCTTTTTCAAAACTATGAAATGGAGGATTTTCAATGACAATCTATGAAACAATCAAGGCGGCTGTCCCGGTCAGACAAGCCGCCGAACACTACGGGCTGCGGGTCAACCGAAACGGTATGGCTTGCTGTCCGTTCCACAATGACCGAAATCCGAGCTTGAAGCTAAACGAGGAGTATTTCTACTGCTTCGGCTGCGGAGCAAAGGGAGATGTGATCGACTTCGTGGCAAGGCTGTTTGATCTCAGTAATTACGAAGCGGCGCAAAGGCTGGCTGCGGACTTCGGTATCAGCACCGAGCCGGGACAAGCCGTGGCAGTTCCACACAAGACAAAACGCCCCCATATCCGCCAGTTCCGGGAGGATGAAATGCTCTGCTTCCGGGTGCTGACGGATTATCTGCATCTGCTGGAAGATTGGAAGGTGCGGTATGCGCCCAGAACGCCGGAGGACAAGCTGGATGACCGTTTCGTGGAAGCCTGCCAGATGCTCGACCACATGGAATATCTGGCTGACATCCTGACCGTAGGCACTCTGGAAGAACGGGGTGCCGTGGTGGACGGGATGATGAAGGAGGGCAAGATTGCTTTTCTTCAGGACTATGTGGCACGAAAGAAAAAGGAGGTACTGCCCCATGAGCAAAGAAGCAGCACAGAACCCATCCGCTGATATTGCGGTATGGTTTGACGGTAAAGCAATCAACGAAGTCATTTTCTGTGAAGAATTTCTCAGGGACTATCCCATGATTACGGTAAACGGAACCTTTTTCACGGTAAACGGCATTGTGAACGATGAAAACAGGCTGAAAAAAGAAATCTATGACCGTATCAAGCCCTATGTGACCAGCAACATTGCAAAAAGGGTCACAAATCTTCTGGATGTAATGCGAATGGAGTGCTGTGCTGCCGATCTTCTCCTGTATCAAGACCGCATCCATGTGGCAAACGGCACCTATCATTTGGATGGCACATTCAGCACGGAAAAAGATTACTGCCGCAATCGCTTACCCGTCGCCTATCATCCGGAAGCTCCGCAGCCAGTCACATGGCTGCATTTTTTGTCCCAGCTTTTGGAGCCGGAGGACATTCTGACCTTACAGGAATTTATCGGCTATTGCTTCATCCCCTCCACCAAAGGTCAGAAGATGCTCATGCTGACGGGAAAGGGCGGCGAAGGCAAGAGCCGGATCGGCGTTGTTCTTCGTGCGCTGTTGGGAACCAACATGAAAACCGGAAGCGTGGCAAAGGTGGAGACAAGCAACTTTGCCCGTGCCGACTTGGAACATGAGCTTTTGATGCTGGACGATGATATGAAGCTGGAAGCGCTGCCCCAGACCAACAATATCAAGGCGATTATCACCGCAGAGCTGCCCATGGATTTGGAGAGAAAGCGACAACAAAGCTATCAGGGAGATTTGTATGTGCGGTTCATCGGACTTGGGAACGGTGTCCTGCAAGCCCTCCATGACCGGAGTGTGGGCTTCTTCCGCAGACAGATCATTTTGACAACCAAGGAGAAAGACCCAAACAGAAAAGACGATCCCTATATTGCGGAAAAGATGACTGCCGAAGCAGAGGGCATCTTCCTCTGGGCGTTGGAGGGACTGCACCGCCTGATTGCAAATGATTTCCGATTTACCCTGAGCCAGTCGGCTTTGGACAATCTGAACGATGCCGTTTCTGACGGAAACAACATCATTGATTTTCTGGCTTCCGAGGGATATATCCGCTTCCGTGCGGATTATGAAGCAAGCTCCAAAAACCTGTACGCTGTTTACAAGCAGTGGTGTGATGATAACGCCCTGAACAGCCTTTCCCAAAAGAGCTTCGGTTCCTTCCTAAAGCAGAATGAAAGCCGCTATAACCTTGAATACACCAACAAGGTCAACATCGGCGGCGGGCGATTTGCCAGAGGGTTTGTGGGCATTGAACTTCTGCAAAGACCGTTTCTGTAAAAACAGCAGTAACTCAGAAATACGTGTACCATCCGTACCGGATGGAGCCGAGTGTCAATCGTACACTTGGTACACGTACTTTTCACTTACTATCGTTTTTCTATCTTGGGAGCATCCGCAGCCCCCTTATTTTAGGGGATAGAAAATCAATGGTAATGGAAACAGCAAAAATTTTGACCGCAGGGCGAAATCATTTTGCGAAACAGTGCTTCTCTGGACAGTGAACAGCCTTTGCGAAATCATGGCTGTTTTCACTGTTACAGACCAAAGCACACAAAACAGTGAAATGGGTTAGGGGTGCTTATGTGCAGGACATCACAGGCGGTATTTCTATCGCATTTTATGAAAATCAGATATTACACGGTACAGCGAAGCGGACACGCCAATGGGCGCAGCTGCTTCGCTTTTTCATGAACAAAATTATGGAGGTTTTTCAATATGAGTAATGTACGAAATGAAATCAAGGCACAGATCGTCCGTGCCGGATTTACCATGCAGGAGGTTGTGGACAGACTGGCGGAGGAACACGACTGGTCGGACAGCGTATCCAACCTTTCTGCAAAGCTCCAAAGAGAGAGCATCCGCTACAAAGAGGTCATCGAGCTTGCCGATGTGCTGGGCTATGACATCGTGTGGCAGAAACGGAGGGAGCGATGATGCGGCGTATCTTATCCCCTCGCAGCTCCCGTCCCCATAGGAAGTGCCGCAGTGCTTCCTATGGACTGGCAGTGAATACAATCGGCAAAACTGCGGATTGTTCGCTGCCGCTGTCTGCAAGGGATTGTGGTGCAATTCCGCTGGCAGACAGGCTGGACAAGAGAAAAAGGCCGGGGACATTTTTCGGACTGGACAGCAGAGGTCACCGCAGTGACCGCACCCCCTCTCCGGAGGAGCCCTCGGAGAGCCCACGGCACTTTGCAGCCAGTATGGATGAAAGTGTAATAGTGGGTTATTACACTTTGAAAAAGTGCCGTTCTCCAGCTCTCCGCTGTCTGCAAATTTCAAAGAAAGGAAAAATCCAATGGCAAGAAATGATGGAATCCACCGCACCGTAGCCCGGAATCAGGACTTGGAAACACCGGCTGATGTGGCAAAGGTACAGGAACACAATGAGCGTGAAAAGGACAGCTACAGCAATCAGGACATCGTACCGGAACGCACTTCTCTGAACATTCATTTCAAAGCACCCGCGGACGATTATGTAAAAATGTTTGAGCAGATGGAACAGGACGGTGTAATCTCCACAAGAGGTCTGAAACCGGATGCCGTCAAATACGGTGAGTTGATCTTTGATGTGAACTCTGCTTACTTCTACAATCACGGCGGCTATGAATTTGCAAAACAGTTTTATGCCGATGCCTATAAAGCCGCCGTGGAGATCGTAGGCGGTGAGCAGTATATCCTATCCGCTGTGATGCACGCCGACGAGCGCAACCGGGCAATGTCCGAAGCTCTGGGCGAAGATGTGTACCACTACCACCTTCATGTGGTTTATATCCCGGTGGTAGAGAAGCAAATTCTGTGGTCGAAGCGATGTAAGGATGAATCCCTCCGGGGAACGGTAAAGGAAACGATCACGCAGGTCAGCCGCAGTAAAAAATGGGAGTCCAAGCCGGTGCTTGACAAGGATGGTAATCCAATGTTGAACGCAAAAGGAAAAAAGATTTTGAAGTCGTCCTACAGTGTGTTGCAGGATGACTTTTTTCATTTCATGCGAAATGCCGGATATACCGATGTGGAGCGTGGAGAGCGTGGCAGCACCGAGGAACATCTGACCGTTACTCAGTTTAAGGTGCAAGCCGAAACCCAGCGTCTGGAAGCTGTGACGGCACGGGCAGACCAAGCGGAACAGGCATTGGCGGATACCCAATCTGCTGTGGAGAAACAGGAAAAGAAGCTGAAAGCTCTGCAAAAGGAAACCAAGACTGCGAAGACGGTGGCAGTGACCGTGCAGGATATTGAAGCGATGGGTAAGAAAAATTCCTTCACCGGAAATGTCACCCTCACAGCAGACCAGTGCGATACCCTGAAACGATACGCCACAAACGGAATTATCTTCAATGCTGAGAATGAACGCCTGAAAGAAAAATTGGCTTCCGCTGTAAAATCCGCTTCCATCTGGAAACAGCGGCATGACGAACTGAACGAAAAATATAAAGAACTGAAAGAAAAAGCCCAGCCCTATCTGGATGCGTTGGAAATCGCAGCAGAACGGGTCAGGGCTTTTCTTTCTGCCATCCTCGCCAGAGGAAAGGAAACTCGTGAACACAAGGCTCCTGCCCGCAAGCACGGACGGGATATGGAAATATAAGAAAGGAATTATTTGTGCCTATGATGAATCAGAACCAGCAGGCAACGATCCTGCCTATCGACCGTAAAATGCTGCTTTCCATTCGGGAAGCGGCTGAATACAGCAATATCGGAATCAACAAGATTGACGAGATGCTGAAACAACCCAACTGTCCCTTTGTATTGTATGTAGGTACAAAGAAACTGGTCAAACGCAAGGCTTTTGAGGAATTTATCGAAGGGAGAGTTGCGATTTGATGAACAGAACAGGCAAAATTGGTGCGCACCAAAAACATCGAAATCTATTGAAAAAAAAGCACTTTCATGATAGAATGGAGTGTCGTGATGAACTCTCGTTTCCGGCACTCAGGAAAGGAGTTCATTAAATGGGCAAAAACTTAAAAGGCAAAGAAATTGGCAAAGGTATCTGCCAGAGAAAAGACGGAAAGTACGCCGCAAGATATACCGCAAAGGACGGCTCCCGCAAGGAAAAGCACTTTGACACACTTCCGGAAGCTCGCAACTGGCTGGCTGATGCGCAGTACGAAGATAAGCACGATGTTTGCAACACATCCTCCGAAATGACGGTGGATGCCTGGTTTGAGTTCTGGATCACCAATCTGATTGCGGATCTGGCTCCCAACACCCGGCGAAATTACCGGGAACGGTATCAAAAGAACATCCAGCCTGTTATCGGAAATATGCGCTTATGTGATGTCAAACCCATGCACTGCAAGATTGTCCTGAATCGGATGGAAGCCACTTATGCTGGCTCCACCATTCGGCAGGCGTATATTGCCATGGGAACCATGTTCCGAGCCGCAGTCATGAACGATATGCTTACAAAACATCCTATGGACGGGGTTCGTTATACGAAGCCCGTCCGGGCTGTGGATGACATCAAGTTCTTAACTGTGGAAGAACAGACGCTGTTTCTGGAAACCGCAAAACGCTCTCACAACTACAGACAGTATGTATTGCTGTTGGAGACCGGACTGCGCACTTCGGAAATGATCGGCTTGACTTGGGATGCGATTGACTGGAAGAAGCGGACACTGACTGTCAACAAGACCTTGGAATATCGCCACAGCGAAGGCATTTGGCGTGCTGGTCCTCCTAAGACAAAGACCAGCTACCGCACGATCCTGCTGACGAAGCGGGCATACGATGTATTGAAATCGTGCTACGATGAACGCTTCACCCGCAAAGAATCAGAACTGTTATCTCAGATTCTGGAATATGTGGATCGCCGGACAGGTCAGACAGAGTACCTTTGTATGCGAGATTTGGTGTTTATCAATTTCCGTACCGGAGAGCCTGCAAAAAACAGTTCCTATGACACCCATCTGTACAAGCTGTGCGATGAGGCGAAAATCAAGCGGTTCTGTATGCACGCTCTGAGACACACCTACGCTACCCGTGCGATTGAACGGGGCGTTATGCCGAAAGTCTTGCAGAAGCTGCTCGGTCATGCGAGCATTAAAACAACCATGGATCGTTATGTCCATGTCACCGACACATCCCTGACCAACGCCATCAAACTGTTCGAACAGGACACCAATGTGGCAAGTTAAAAATGGTGCGCTGCGAAAAATTGGTGCGGAATTGGTGCGGAGTGTGTCCCCAAAACCCGAAAAACCATTGAAAATAAAGGAGATTTAGAATATATGAAATTAGGCATCGTGGGGCTGCCGAACGTCGGCAAGTCCACCCTGTTCAACGCGATCACCAACGCGGGCGCGCAGTCCGCGAACTACCCCTTCTGCACGATCGAACCGAACGTCGGCATGGTCGCCGTGCCGGACGAGCGTCTCGACGTGCTCGCCAAGATGTACGACCCGGACAAATACACCCCCGCCGTCATCGAATTCGTCGACATCGCCGGGCTGGTGCGCGGTGCGTCCAAGGGGGAGGGGCTGGGCAACAAGTTCCTTTCCCACATCCGCGAGGTGGACGCGATCGTGCATGTGGTGCGCTGCTTCGAGGACAATGAGATCATCCACGTCGACGGCGAGATCGGCCCCCGGCGGGACATCGAGACGATCAACCTCGAGCTGATCTTTTCCGATATCGATATCGTCGACCGCAAGATCGACCGCGCGCTCAAGGCCGCCAAGGGCGGCGACAAAGCGCTCGCCGCGCAGGCCGACGTGCTGGGGCGGCTCAAGGCCCACCTCGAGGAAGGGAAATCCGCCCGCAGCTTCGTGTGCGACGCGGAGGAGCGCGCCGCGCTCGAGGACATGCCGCTGCTCTCCGACAAGCCGGTCATCTACGCCGCCAACATGAGCGAGGCGGATTTCACCGGCGGCATCGAGCAGAACCGCTTTTACCACGAGGTGGAGGAGATCGCGGCGGCGGAACACGCCGAGGTGCTGCCCATCTGCGCCCGGATCGAGGAGGAGATCGCCGACATGTCCGCTGAGGACAAGTTGCTCTTCCTTGAGGAGATGGGGCTGCATGAGTCGGGCCTCGACCGCCTCATCAAAAAGAGCTACGCCCTGCTCGGGCTGATCTCCTATCTCACCGCCGGCAAGCAGGAGGTGCGCGCGTGGACGATCACCCGCGGCACCAAGGCCCCGCAGGCCGCCGGGAAAATCCACTCCGACTTTGAAAAGGGCTTCATCCGCGCCGAGGTCGTCGCGTACGACGACCTCATCGCCTGCGGCTCGATGGCCGCCGCCAGGGAGAAGGGCCTCGTCCGCTCGGAGGGCAAGGAATACGTCATGCAGGACGGCGACGTCGTCCTCTTCCGCTTCAACGTCTGATGAAGCGGGCGCTGGTCTTGTGCGGCGCGCTTGCGCTCGCCGCGCTGCTCTTTCTGTTCCTGCGGCCGCACCCGGAACGCGCCGCCCTCCTTCCGGAGGCGCAAAACGATTTCGTCCTGGGCGTCGTCGGCCTGCCCGGCGGCGCGTCTGTCCCGGACGAACCGCCCTCCCGGGCGGAGCCGGTCCCGGCGGAATCCTCCGCGCCCGACCCGGCGCCGCCTGAATCTTCCGCGCCGGCAATCGCCGCCCCGCTTCCCGAGGCCGCCGCGTTTCCCGCCGGGGAACGCAGCGTGGAGGCCCGCCCCGAACGGGAGAGCTATCCCGTGGGGACCGGCAAGATCGCGCTCGTCGTCACCAACCGGACGGAAAACGACCTCATCTACACCCTCTGGTTCGACTTCCGGCGGGTGGAGGGGGACTCCGTCGTGCCGCTCGTCCCGCGCGCGGGGCTGATGGTAAATCCCGACGACGTAAACGCCGAACGGGTGCTGCGCGGCGGCGAAACCGTCACGATCACGCTGCCCATCGACCTCTTTGACGAGCCGCTGCCGCCGGGGACCTACCGCGCGGCGCAGCTGAGCTGCTTTGCGGACACCGGCGGCCAGGCGCTCGCCTGCTCGGAGATCACGGCGGACTTTGTCATCTCGGAAGGCTGAAGGGTACGCCGGGACGGAGCCCCGGCATCCCGCCTTTTGAAAAAGGCGGACGAAAATCTTTATTTGCATTCCTCACGGCCCGCACCGAAAGTTCTTGGCCCCTTCCTTCAAGGAAGGGGATAAAAAAAGTCCCTGCCGGACGGCAGGGACTTTTTTGTCTCCGTCTCCCCGTCATTCATCCTCGGGGTAGGCGGCGTTGATTTGGTAGCAGAGGGTCATGAGGCTGTCGCCAAGGTGGACGTTCTCGACGATCGCGCCCTCAAAGTCGAGGGAGAGGTCGTAGTGGGAGAAGTTCCAGAAGCAGTTGACGCCGAGCTTCATGAGCCGCTGGGCGGTCTCGAAGGCGACCTCCTTGGGGATGCAGAGGATGGCCGCGCGCGGGGACTGCTCCTTGCAGAACGCCTCGAGCCCCGCCATGTCCTGCACGGTCAGGCTGCTCACCTTCTGGCCGATCACGCGTGGGCTGTCGTCAAAGATTCCGACCAGCTTGAAGCCGCTGCTCTCGAAATCCATGTGCCGCGCGATCGTGCGGCCGAGGTTGCCCGCGCCGATGAGAACCATGGGGGTATGCTTGTTGAGCCCCATGATATTGCCGATCTCCTTGTGGAGCGCGGCCACATTGTAGCCGTAGCCCTGCTGCCCGAAGCCGCCGAAGCAGTTGAGGTCCTGGCGGATCTGGGACGCGGTCAGCTGCATGAGGGAGGCCAGCTCCCGCGAGGAGATGCGGGTGACGCCGCGGCCGAGCAGGTCGCCGAGAAACCGGTAGTACCGGGGCAGCCGCTTGATAACGGATAGGGAAACACCCTCGTGTTTCGGCATATGCAAAACCTCTCGATCCAGAATTCCCGGTTACAGCAGCGCGATGGTGTCCATCACATAGTTGCCGAATTCCTCGCAGGTGCAGCCGGTGTCGCGGCCGGTGACCGCGAGCTTCTTTTCCTCGTACATACAGATGTCCAGCGCCCGTTCGAGCTTATCCGCCTCGGCCTGGTAGCCGATGTGGCTCAGGAGCAGCACCGCCGCCCGCAGCATCGAGCAGGGGTCGGCGTATTTGCCGCGGCCTTCCGCGACCATGCGCGGGGCGGAGCCGTGGATCGCCTCGAACATCGCGTAGCGCTTGCCGAGGTTCGCGCTGCCCGCGGTGCCGACGCCGCCCTGGAATTCGGCCGCCTCGTCGGTGATGATATCGCCGTAGAGGTTGGGCAGCACGAAAACCTGGAAGTCGCGGCGGCGCTTGGGGTCGATCAGCTTGGCGGTGGTGATGTCGATGTACCAGTCGTCGGTCGTGATGTCGGGGTACTCCCCGCCGATCTTCTGGCAGAGCTTCAAAAACTTGCCGTCGGTCGTCTTGACGACGTTCGCCTTGGTGATGATCGACACGCGGCTCTTGTGGTTCTTCTGCGCGTAGTCGTAGGCGAGCCGCGCGATCCGCTCGGTGCCCTCGGTGGTGGTCACGACGAAGTCGAACGCCACGTCCTCGTCCACATTGAGGCCGCAGGAGCCGATCGCGTAGGCGCCCTCGGTGTTCTCCCGGAAGAAGGTCCAGTCGATCCCCTCGCTCGGGACCTTGACGGGGCGCACATTGGCGAACAGGTCGAGCTCCTTGCGCATCGCGACGTTGGCGCTCTCGACGTTGGGCCACGGGTCGCCCGCGCGCGGGGTCGTCGTGGGGCCCTTGAGGATGACGTGGCATTTCTTGAGCTCGGCGAGCACGTCGTCGGGGATCGCCTTGCCCTGCGCCGCGCGGTTCTCGATCGTCAGCCCGTCGATCGTGCGGAACTCCACCTTGCCCGCCCCGACCTCGTCCGCCAGCAGGTGCCGGAGCACCCGCGCGGCCTCGTTCGTGATAATGGGGCCGATGCCGTCGCCCCCGCACACGCCGATGATGATGGTGTCGAGCTTCTGGTAATCGGTAAACTCCTTCTGCGCCTTGATGCGTTCGTTGCGCGCAAGCTGCGCCTCCACGAGCGCCGCGAACTTTTCAGCGGCGGCTTTGACTTTCTGGTCCAATCGCGTTTCCTCCCATATGTTTCATGTTCCCCCGCGCGCTCTCACGCCGGACGGTCCGTCTATTATGATAATTTTATAACAGACCTTCCCCGTTGTCAATGAACGATGGAAAGAAATCCGGCGGCGCCCCCGCGCTTACGAGGGAAACAGCCCCGCTTCGCTGCATATCTCGGCCTGGGCGCGCAGCGTGCGCCTGGCGGAGGCGAGCCTGCGGCTCACGGTGGAGGGGTGCACCCCCAGCTCCAGGGCGATCGCCGGGATGCTGCGCCCCCCGAAAAAATAGAGCGCGACGACCTGCCGCTGCCTGGGCGGCAGGTGGCGCACGGCGCTGCGCAGGAACCGCGCGTACCGGGCGCGGGCGGGCGCGTTGTCGGCGCATTGCGGCGCGGCGATCCGCTCGAAGTCCTGGAGGGAAAAGGCGCTTTCACGGACGTCAAACATGCGTTTCCTCCCCCTCAGTCATAGTAGTGGCGCAGGTAGTCCATGACCACGCGCAGGTCGTACAGCTCGGCGCGGAGCGCGTCGATCCGCCGCTGCGCGGCGAACGCCTCCTCGCCGCGCGCCGTCCGCGCGTACGCCCTCAGCTCCCGCAGGCGTTCCTGCAGACGGTCGGCCGCCGACCGGTACTCCTCCGACAAAGCGGTTAAATTCATTCCATTCCTCCCTGTGATTTTACAAATCGTGTGATTTTTGCTTCCTGTCTCCAGAGTACCACACGAAACGTGTATTCACAAGGATATTTCGCACAATTTGCAAGATTTCGTTGACGATTTACACGAATTGTGTTATTATTGGGACAGTGAGGTGACTGGGATGCTGGCTAACAGGCTGCGGGCCCTGCGCAGGGCCAAGGGGCTGACCCAACAGGAACTGGCGAACGCGCTGGAAATTTCGGCGAGCGCGGTGGGCATGTACGAGCAGGGACGGCGGGAGCCGGACAACGAGACGCTGACCAAATTCTGCCGCTATTTCGGCGTGCCGAGCGACTACCTGCTGCTCGACGGGCCGGAGGCCCCCGCCGGGCCGCCCGAGCTCGGGGAGTTCCTCGAGGATTTCCGGCGCAGGCTGCTCGCCCAGGAGGGGCTGATGTTCAACGGCGTGCCCCTCACCGAAGAGGAAATCGCGCAGGTCGTCAGCGCGATCGAGGTGGGCGCGTCGGTCGCCGTCAACAAGCTGGACCGCAAAAGCGGCGGAAAGGACGTCTGAGCAGGAGAGCATGGAACGCATCAAGGAACTGGCGCGCCAGCTCGCGGAACGGTTCGGCACCGCCGACCCGTTCGCGCTCTGCGCCGCGCTCGACATCACGGTTCTGCCCGTCGGGCTGCCCCCCGGCGTCAAGGGCTTTTACGGGTGCGCGCGCGGGGCGCGCGTCCTCTACCTCAACGGCGCGCTCGAGGAAAACGAGCGCCGGACGGTGTGCGCCCACGAGCTGGGACACGCCCTGCTGCACGAGGGGCACAACGCCCTCTTCCTGCGGGAGCGCACCGACTTCGTCATGGAGCGGTACGAGCGGGAGGCCGACCTCTTCGCGGGCTATCTGCTGCTCGACGGCGAGACGGTGGAGGAGTGCCGCCGCAACGGCTGGACCGCCGAACAGGCAGCGGCCTTTACAGGGCTGCCCGCCCGTATCGTCGAATATTGCATGACCCACTAGAATCAAAAACGGGGCGCCGGCGGCGCCCCGTTTTTTTATTGCGTATCCCCCGCCAGCGCGCGGCTGACGGCCGCGAACTGCTCCAGCGTGAGCTGCTCGGCGCGCGCCCCCGCGGGCACCCCTGCCCGTTCGAGCAGCGCCGCGGCCCGCTCCTTCGGCAGCGGCAGCCCCGCCGCGAGGCAGTTGAGCAGCGTCTTGCGCCGCATCGAAAAGGCGGCGCGCACCACCCGGAAGAAGGTCGTCTCGTCCCCCGGGTCGACGGGCGGCTCCCGCCGGACGTCCAGGCGGATGACGGCGGAATCCACATCGGGCGAGGGCAGGAAGGACCCGCGCGAAACGGGAAAGAGCACCTTCGGCTCGCTGTAGTAGCGCACGGCGCAGGACACCGCGCCCGCCTCCCGGGTGCCGGGGAGGGCGCAAAGCCGCTGGGCCGCCTCCTTCTGCACCATGACGGTCACCGATTCGATGGGCAGGCGCTGTTCGAGCAGGCCCATCACGATCGGGGAGGTGATGTAGTAGGGCAGGTTCGCGCAGACGACCACCCGCAGGCCCGCGAGCCTGTCCGCGATGAGCGCGCGCAGGTCGACCTTCATGACGTCCGCGTTGACGATCTCGACGTTTTGGAACCCGGCGAGCGTCTCGGCGAGCACCGGGAGCAGCCGCCCGTCGATCTCGACGCAGACGACCCGGTCCGCGCGGCGGGCCAGCTCGGCGGTCAGCACCCCGACTCCCGCGCCGATCTCCACGACGCCCACGCCCGGCCCCGCGCCTCCCTGCTCCGCCATGCGCGGGCAGACGGTGGGGTTGATCAGGAAGTTCTGCCCCAGCGCCTTGGAGAAGCGGAAGCCGTGCCGCGCGAGCAGGTCCCGGATGACCCCGATATTCGAAAGGTTTTCCACGGCGTTTCCCTCCTTTTTGCCGGCGCGGCGGATTTCCGCACAGTCCGTGAAATTTTTACCGATTGTTGCACAGTCCGGCAAACTATAGTAGAATATTCTGAAAGGACAACCGCCCTTCCGCCGAATGGTATCATTATAAAGGATGTGAACCGATATGACAAGACGCGATAAGATCAACTACTACCTCGATATCGCCGAGACCGTCGCCGAGCGCGGCACCTGCCTGCGGCGCAACTTCGGCGCGATCATCGTCAAAAACGACCAGATCGTCTCCACCGGCTATGTCGGCGCGCCGCGCGGCCGCCAGAACTGCTCCGACCTGGGCTACTGCACCCGCGACAGGCTCAACGTCCCGCGCGGCCAGCGCTACGAGCTCTGCCGCTCGGTCCACGCCGAAATGAACGCGATCATCCACGCCGCCCGCGTGGATATGCTCGGCTCCACCCTCTACCTCGTGGGGCGGGAGGTGGCCTCGGGCGAATATGTCCGGAACGCCTGCCCCTGCTCGATGTGCACCCGCCTGATCATCAACGCGGGCGTCTCGACCGTCATCGTGCGCGACGACAAGGAAAATTTCCGCGTCATCAACGTCGCCGACGAATGGATCGTCAACGACGAGACGCTGCGCGGCGAAAGCAACTACTGATTTTTAAAGGGGGCCTCCGCCGTGACCAGACATCACCGCATCGACCTTTCGGGACGGCGCGGGGGCAACAGCCTCCCGCTCTGCCTGCTGCTCGCGCTCGCGCCCGCCCTGATCGGGTGCTTCCCCGCTGTCTCCTACCCGCTCGGGGAGCAGATGAAGCGCGCCTTCCTCGTGTGGCCCGCCCTCTGCTGGCAGTTCTTCACCCTGCTCTCCGTCGCCGCCTACCTCACAGCGGCGGGCATCCTCTGCGCCCGCGCGCGGGCAACCGGAGCCTGCGCCGCGGCCGCCGCGCTTGGGCTCGTGCTCCTGCCGGCGCTGGCGCTGGTGCTGCCCGGGACGGCGGGAGCCTTCCGCATGCGGCTGCTTTTCCTCTTTGTCAGCGAGGACTTTTTCGGCATCGCCCTCCTAGGGCAGCTCATCCTGGCCGTCTACCTGCTCGCGCGCTGGCTGCGCTACCGATAGGGGGCGTGCGGATGAAACAGCCTGAACTAAATCCCTCCGCCCGCGTCTTCCCGGGCGCGGTCGTGCGCGGGGAGGTCACCGCCGGTGCGGAGAGCAGCATCTGGTACAACGCGGTCGTGCGCGGCGACATCGAGCGGATCTCCATCGGCGCGCGCACCAATATCCAGGACTGCTGCGTCGTCCACGCGGACGCGGGGTTTCCCGTCGCGGTGGGCGACGGCGTCACTGTCGGGCACGGCGCGGTCCTCCACGGCTGCACGGTCGGGGACAACACGCTGATCGGCATGGGCGCCGTCGTCTTAAACGGCGCGAGGATCGGGAAAAACTGCCTGATCGCCGCGGGCGCGCTCGTTCCGCAGGGGGTGGAAATCCCCGACGGCTCCCTCGCGCTCGGACAGCCCGCGCGGGTGATGCGCCCGCTCATGCCCGCCGAAATCGAACACAACGCCGCCTCCGCCGCGCAGTACGCGGCCCTTGCCGCCGGGGCGGAGGAATAAAGAACCGTTCGGCCGCCGCGCACCCGCGCGGCGGCTTTTTTTCGTGCTTGTTCGTTTGACATTCTGCCCTGTAATGTTATAATAAAGTTGTATGTTTTGCCGCATTTTCCGCTGAAGAACGGTCAATGCTACAGTCGTTACCATTCTGAAGGAGGTATCGATTGTGAAAGCGTTTGACGACGAGGAGACCCGGCAGAACGCCACCCAAAACACCGACAAGCCGGAGGAGGCCGAATCCGACGAACAGGAGACCGGTTCGCAGGCGCAGACCGAACAGATCGAGCGCACCGGCGGCATCACGGCCGGCAAGGGCAAGCACACGATCCATTGTTTGACGATCATAGGGCAGATCGAGGGACACTATATCCTGCCCGCGACCAACAAGACGACCAAATATGAGCACGTCATCCCCCAGCTGCTGGCGGTGGAGCAGGACCCCGACATCGAAGGGCTGGTCATCATCCTCAACACGGTGGGCGGCGACGTGGAGGCGGGGCTTGCGATCGCCGAGCTGCTCTCGGGGATGAAAAAGCCCACCGTCTCCCTCGTGCTCGGCGGAGGTCATTCGATCGGCGTGCCGCTCGCGGTGAGCGCGCGCAAGAGCTTCATCGTGCCGTCCGCCACGATGACGGTCCACCCCGTGCGGATGAACGGGCTGGTGCTCGGGGTGCCGCAGACCCTCTCCTACTTCGACAAGATGCAGGAGCGGATCGTCAAATTCGTCACCGACAATTCGAACATCACCCCCGAGCGGTTCCGCCAGCTCATGATGAACAAGGACGAGCTCGTCATGGATGTGGGCACCGTGCTCGACGGGCAGTCGGCGGTCGACGAGGGGCTCATCGACGCGCTTGGCGGCGTGTCCGACGTGATTGAATCGCTCTACGCGATGATCGAGGGACGGGAGGAAGCGTCATGATCCTGCACACGGTCATCCCGCCCGAGCAGATCTTCCCGGACGGCGAAAACGCCGCATACGAATACCGGGAGCTGCATAACAGTTATATACAAGGAGTAAATAACGGTGGGAAATTTACTGTTTCTCGGTTGATTTCCACCGATCCCAAGCTCTATCTCGACCCCCGGTACGCGCCGGGGGGCCAGCTGCCAAAATAAGCCGCAGGGCGCGCCGCGCCCTACATAAAGGAGTCTGCCATGAGCGTGTTGGAGGCGTTTCTGCAGGGCGTCCTGCAGGGCCTGACCGAATTCCTCCCCGTGTCCAGCTCGGGACACCTCTCCCTCTTCCAGTATTTTACCGGGAACAGCGGCGACACCGGCTTCCTCTTCTCCATCCTGCTGCACGCGGGCACGCTGATCGCCGTGTTCATCGTCTTCCGCCGCACCATCGCCGACCTGATCCTCGAGGCGTTCTCCCTGCTGCGGGACCTCTTCACCGGGCGCTTCTCCGCCAAAAACATGTCCCCCAGCCGGCGGATGCTGCTCTTTTTGCTGCTCTCGCTTCTCCCTCTGGCCGTGATGTTCCTCATCAAGGACTGGGTGGAGGGCTTTTCCACCGACAACGACATCACGGTCGAGGGGTTCTGCTTCCTCTTCACCGGCATCCTGCTCCTGACCGCCTGTAAGCACGACCACGGCCGCAAGAACGCCTCCGGCATGAAGGCGAAGGACGCCGTCGCGGTCGGCGTGGCGCAGGTGGTCGCCACGATGCCCGGCATCTCCCGTTCCGGATCCACCATCTCGGCCGGGATGCTGTGGGGCTTCGAGCGCGAGTATGCCGTCACCTATTCGTTTATCCTCGGCATCCCCGCCGTGCTCGGCGCGATCGTCTTCGAGGTGCCCGACGCCTTCCGCGAGGGGGCCGGGCTGCCCCTGCCCGTCATCCTCACCGGCTTTTTCACCTCGGCCGTCTTCGGCGTGCTCGCCATCAAGCTGGTGCAGTGGGTCGTGAAGGGCAACAAGCTCAAATATTTCGGCTGGTACACCCTCGCGCTCGGCGCCGTCATGCTCACCGTGGGCATGATCGACAACTTCGCGGGGCATCCCATCCAGCAGTTCTTTATCGGCAAATAAACCGCAGTTTGCTCAGGAGGGTATCATGGCCACCAAAACCTCATCCAATTCCCGCGGCAAATCCGCCGCCGCCACCCGCAAACGAAACGCCGCCCAGCAGCGCGCGCGGCGGCAGATCCACGCGATCATCCTCTTCGCGGTCGGCATCTTCGTCGCCGCGCTCACCTTAATCAAGGGTTCGAGCGGCTGGAACTGGCTGCACAACGCCATGTTCGGCCTCTTCGGGTGGGGCGCGATCTTCGTCGCCGTCACCCTCCTGTACATAGCCGCGCTGCTCACGATGGACAAGCCCTTCAAGGCCCGCGCGCTCGAATGCGGCGTGCTGGTCGTCCTCTTCTGCGGCGCGCTGCAGATCTTCCAGATGGGCCTGCCCGAGAGCGACCATCTGCTGGACATGCTCGTCGAATGCATCCTGCGCGGCACCGAGGTCAAGAGCGGCGGTCTTTTCGGCGCGATCGCCGGACTTCCGCTCCTGCACTTCTTCGGCAAGGTGGGCGCGGGGGTCGTCATCGTCCTGCTCATCTTCGTCTTTCTGATGCTGCTCACCGGCGGCACCCTCATCGGGCTCGCGCGCGCGGCGCACCAGCCCGTCAAAAAGATCGAGGAGACCTACGCCGACCAGATGCAGAAGCAGGAGGAGCGCCGCGCCGCGCGCGCCCAGGCCGCGCCGAAGACGCCCATCGACATCCCGCTCGACGCCCCGCGCCGGGGCAGGAAAACCGCGAAGGCCGCCCCCGACCTCACCTCGGACGTGCCGCAGGCGGGCGCGCCGGCCGTGCCCCGGCCGAAGGCCGCCGCGATCGACATCCCGCTCGACGACGACTTCGACCCCGCGCTGGCGGGGGGCTTTTCGCTGCTGCCCGCCGACGAGGCAATGGAGTTCGTGCCCGCGCCCCAGCCGTCGATCGACGACCTCGTGAGCAAGGCGGCCACCGACACCGGCCGCTTCTCCTTCAAGGCGGAGCCCGCGCCCGAACCGGCGCCCGAGCCCCTGCCCGAGCCGGACCCCATCCCCGCGCCGCCGCTCGACCGGTGCAAGCCGGACGAGGGCATCCAGATGGAGCTGGAGGCGGAATCCACCATCCCTGTGCACCCGGCCTATGTGAAGCCGCACGTCGGGCTGCTCAAGGAGCCCCGCCGCAAGAGCGAGACGGACATCACCGACGAGATGCGCGCCAACGCCCAGCGGCTGGTGGACACGCTCGCCTCCTTCGGCGTGCAGACCCGCATCGTGGACATCTCCCGGGGCCCGGCGGTCACGCGGTATGAGCTCCAGCCCTCGGCGGGGGTCAAGATCAGCCGCATCACCGGGCTGGCCGACGACATCGCGCTCAACCTCGCCTCGGCGGGCGTGCGCATCGAGGCCCCCATCCCCAACAAGGCCGCCGTGGGCATCGAGGTGCCCAACAAGGTGATCAGCGCGGTATCCATCCGCGAGATCATCGACTCGAAGGAGTTCCAGGGCGCCAAGAGCAGGCTCACCGTGGCGCTCGGGCGCGACATCGCGGGCAATGTGACGCTGGCCGACATCTCCAAGATGCCCCACCTGCTCATCGCCGGCTCCACCGGCTCGGGTAAGTCGGTCTGCATCAACTCGATCATCATGTCGCTACTCTACAAATCCACCCCCGAGGAGGTCCGCTTCCTCATGATCGACCCCAAGGTGGTCGAGCTGGGGGTCTACAACGGCATCCCGCAGCTGCTCGTACCGGTCGTCACCGACCCGAAAAAGGCGGCGGGCGCCCTCTCGTGGGCGGTCACCGAGATGCTCAAGCGGTATAAGCTCTTTGCGGACAACTCGGTGCGCGACCTCGGTTCCTACAACCACCTCGCCGCCCGCACGGAGGGGATGACCACCCTGCCGCAGGTCGTCATCATCATCGACGAGCTGGCCGACCTCATGATGGCCGCCCCCACCGAGGTGGAGGACTACATATGCCGTCTCGCGCAGATGGCCCGCGCCGCCGGCATGCACCTCATCATCGCCACCCAGCGGCCGTCGGTCGACGTCATCACCGGCGTCATCAAGGCGAACATCCCCTCCCGCATCGCCTTTGCGGTGTCGTCGCAGGTGGACAGCCGCACCATCCTTGACATGGGCGGCGCGGAAAAGCTGCTCGGACGCGGCGACATGCTCTTCAACCCCGTGGGCGCGGCCAAGCCGGTGCGCGTGCAGGGGTGCTTCGTCACCGACGAGGAGATCGAGGACGTGATCGCCTTCATCAAGAGCGACGCCGCCGCCGAGTACGACGAAGAGATCGTCAGCGAGATCGACAACCACGTCGTCGCGGGCAAGGGGAGCAAGAACGGCGGCGGGGACGCCTCCGCCTCGGGGGAGGAGTCGGAGGACGAGATGCTCCTGCCCGCGATCGAATGCGTCGTCGAGGCGGGGATGGCCTCCACCTCCCTGCTCCAGCGCCGCCTCAAGCTCGGCTACGCGCGCGCCGCGCGCATCGTCGACGAGATGGAGCAGCGCGGCATCGTCGGCCCCTTCGAGGGCAGCAAGCCGCGCCAGGTGCTCATCTCCCCCGAACGGTGGGCCGAGATGAAGCTGAACCGCGCCGACTAAGCGCATACCCGGGATGCCGCCTCTGGCGGCATCTCTCATTTCCGCCGCCCCGCGCGGCCGAGGAGAGTTGTCATGTTTTTGCCGCTGACCAAACAGGAGATGCGCGAGCGCGGATGGGACCGGGCGGACTTCATCTGCGTGACGGGCGACGCCTACGTCGACCACCCGAGCTTCGGCATCGCGATCGTCTCCCGCCTGCTGGAATCGCTCGGCTACCGGGTGGCGATGATCGCCCAGCCGGTGTCCGACGCGGACTACCTGCGCTTCGGCGCGCCGAAATACGGCTGGTGGGTGACGGGCGGCAACATCGACTCGATGGTCGCGCACTACACGGCCGCCAAGAGGAAACGCTCGGATGACGCCTACACCCCCGGCGGGAAGGCGGGCCGCCGCCCCGACCGCGCCACGACCGTCTACTGCAACAGAATCCGCGCCCTCTTCCCCGACGCGCAGATCGTCATCGGCGGGCTGGAGGCGTCGATGCGCCGCTTCGCCCACTACGACTACTGGGCGGACACGGTGATGCCCTCCATTCTGGTCGACAGCCGCGCCGACCTGCTCATCTTCGGCATGGGGGAAAAGCAGACGGAGCACATCGCGCGGGAGCTGGAAAAGGGCGTTCCCGCGCGGGAGATCCGCTGCAGGGGGATCTGCTACCTCACCGGCCAGCCGGGTCTGCCCGCCGACGCCGTATCGGTGGCCTCCTACGCCAAGGTGAAGGAAAACAAGCTCTCCTACGCCAAGGCCACCCGCACCGAGATCGAGGAGCAGGACGCGGTGCGCGGGCGGAAGATCATCCAGAAGCAGGGGGACGACTGCTTCCTCGTGCAGGCCGAGCCGATGCCCCCGCTCACGACGGCGGAGCTCGACGCGGTGTTCTCCCTGCCCTTCGAGCGGATGTACCACCCCTCCTACGAGGCGCAGGGAGGCGTCGACGCGATCAAGGAGGTCGAATTCTCGATCATGCACAACCGCGGCTGCTTCGGCAACTGCAACTTCTGCTCGATCGCCTTCCACCAGGGCCGCGCCGTTACCTGCCGCAGCGAGGAATCGGTCGTCGCCGAGGCGGAGGGGTTTCTCAAAAATCCGCGCTTTCGGGGGATCATCAGCGACGTGGGCGGGCCCTCCGCCAACTTCCGCCGCCCCTCCTGCAAAAAGCAGCTTTCCAAGGGGCTCTGCGCCGAGCGCAAATGCCTCGCGCCCACCCCCTGCCCCGCGCTCGAGGTCGACCACAGCGAATACCTGCGCCTGCTGCGCCGCCTGCGCGAGCTGCCCGGCGTCAAACGGGTGTTCGTCCGCTCCGGCCTGCGCTACGACTACATGATGCTCGAAAAGGACGACCGCTTCATGCGCGAGCTGCTCCAATACCACGTGAGCGGACAGCTCAAGGTCGCGCCCGAGCATTCGAGCGCCCACGTCCTCGACTGCATGGGCAAACCGCACATCGAGGTCTACGAGCGGTTCGCCGAGCGGTTCTACCGCCTCACCAAACAGGTGGGCAAGGAGCAGTACCTCGTTCCCTATCTCATCTCCTCCCACCCCGGCTCCACGCTGAAGGACGCGGTCAACCTCGCGGTCTTCCTCAAAAAGCACCGCATCCGCCCCGAGCAGGTGCAGGACTTCTATCCCACGCCCGGCTCCATCTCCACCTGCATGTTCTATACCGGGCTCGACCCCTATACGCTCAAGGAGGTCTTTGTCCCCCGCTCGCAGGAGGACAAGTGGCTCCAGCGGTCGCTGCTCCAGTACTATAAGCCCGAGAACCGCCGCGCCGTGCTCACCGCGCTCCAGCGCACCGGACGGATGGACCTCGTCGGCAGCGGGCCCAACTGCCTGATCCCGCCCGACCGGCGCGCGCCCGACCGGGCGGCGGCGGAAAAAGCGGCGGGCCGCCAGGCGCCCGGCCGCGCGAAGGGCCGGGGGGAAGGGCGCGGGAAGCGATCCGCCCGCCCCGCGGGAAAGCGCGGCTCCCGATAACGGGCCCGCCGGGTACCTGTTTACATGAAAAAGCGGACATTTTTTTCGGAAAATGTCCGCTTTTTGTTATGTGGTAAGGCGCTTAGAGCAGGTGCAGCTTGATGCCCGCCTGTTCGATCCACTCCCGCCAGTCCTCGGGGAGGCCGGTATCCGTCACGATCGCGTCGAACTGGGACAGGTGCGCGTAAAACGCCACCCGGACGTTGCCGAACTTGCTTGAATCTGTTACGAGGATGCGCGTCTTAGAGGAGCTGATGGCCGCCAGCTTGAGATCCACCTCATACTGGTAGGTGCAGGTGACCCCCAGCTCCCGGTGCACCCCACCCGCCGAGAGGAAGACCTTGTTGGCGCGCAGGTTATTGACCATCGCGACATTCTCAGGGGATTCGCACATGTCGGTGGCGTGGTGGTAGCTCCCGCCCCCCAGAATGAGGCGCAGGTTCGGCTTCTGCCTGAGCTGGTTAAAGACGTTGACGCTGAAGCACATGGCGGAAAAGTCCATCTCCGCGGGGATGTGGCGAGGCAGGCGTTCCAGCGTGCTGCCGACGTCCAGGATGACCATATCGCCCGGCTCGATCATCGACGCGGCGAACCGGGCGATCCGCTCCTTTTCCTCGAAGTGGGAGCTGTTCTCATAGGCCCACTCGTAATCCGGCCCGATGACCGGCCGGGCCTGGGGGTTCTTGAGCAGGACGTGGCCATGCGCGACGGTCACAATATCGCCCTCTGTAAGCACCTCCAGATCGCGGCGGACGGTCATTTCCGACACCTTCAATTGCCCGGCCAGCTCCCTGACCGTGGAGGAGCGCCTTTGCTGCAGAAGCTCTGTCATCCGGTTGATCCGCAACAGTTTTTTGTCCAATCGAAGCAATCCCTTTCTGTTATGGTCTTGCCAAATCATAACAAATTGTGTTTACATTTTCAAGTGTTTGTGAATATAATGTCGACATATCGCAAATTTCCCTCCAAAAAAATTACAAAAAATTTTATTTTGTGATTTTTTATGTGGTTTTCTCCCAAGCCTCCGAACCCCCATGTGTCCAATTCTCCGAATCTTTCCGCCAACCTCCACATCCGTATTGCAATGCCCAAAAACACCGTGTTAAGATGAGTTTGCAGCCGGTGGTTCCGGTAACAGATTTTTTCACATTCCGTCTGCGGGCACGAAGCCGTTCATGCAAAACGTTTCAAGGAGGGGAAGTCCATGCTCGAAATTCTGGCCGGCATGCTGCGCACCGCCGCCCCCATTCTTCTCGCCGCCATGGGCGGCGTCGTCTTTGAAAAAGCCGGAGTGTTCACAATCGCACACGAGGGCATCATGCTTTTCGGCGCTTTTTTCGGCGTGTTGGGGGTCTATTTGACCGCCTCCCCCCTCATGGGGGTCGCCTTCGCACTGACGGCGGGCGCGGTCTGCGGGCTCCTTTACATCTGGCTGACCGAACGGCTGAGCGCCAACGCGACGATCGTCTCGATCGGCATCAACACGCTGGCGATCGGCGCCACCACCTACATGATGAAGATGATCTTCGGAGATGCGGGGACGGTCGGAAATCCGCGCATCATCGGACTCCCGCGGATTTCGATTCCCTTCTTTGACCGGGTCCCCTTTCTGGACAAGGTGCTCAACAATCACACCGCGCTGGTCTACGTCTCCCTGCTCCTTGTCGCGGCCCTCCACTTTCTGCTTTTCCACACCCACCTCGGCATCTCCCTGCGCGCCGTGGGGGAAAAACCCGAGGCCGCAGCCGCAGCCGGAATCCCCGTCTACCGCTACCGGCTTGCCGCCTCCCTCTTCGCGGGGATGCTCTGCGGGCTGGCGGGGGTCCATCTCTCCCTCGGGTACGTCAAGATGTTTACCGAGAATATCACGGCGGGACGCGGGTTCTTCGCCTACACGGCGGTCGTCTTCGGACACGCCAACCCCTTTGCTGCGGCGCTCGCAAGCTTTGTGTTCGGGCTTGCCGAGGTCGTCACCTTCCGCGTCCAGAATCTGAACCTTCCCGGACCGCTGGTGCTCACCATCCCATACCTTGTCACGCTTGCGGTGCTGATCCTGCGCAACCTGCGCCTGAAAAAGCCCGCCGTTCATAAGCCGACCCCAACCGCGTCTCACAACTAAAATCAAAAAGGGGGATTTCCATGGCAGTACCAATTCAAAAGATGCTCGACTTTTCCGGAAAAACTGTGATCGTCACCGGCGGCCGCGCCGGGCTCGGCTCGGGGATCGCCAAGCGGTTCGCCGAGACGGGGGCCAACGTCGTGATCACCTACCGCACCGAGGACCCGGCGCACCCAGCCGCGGAGGTGGTGGCGGAGATCGAAAAATGCGGCGCCAGGGGCCTTGCCATCCGCACCGACGTGCGGGACGCCGGGAAGAGCCGGGAGATGATCGCCCAAGCGGCGGAAGCCTTCGGGCGGGTGGACATGCTGGTCAACAATGCGGGCATCTACCCCCACCACGACCTGCTCACCGTGGGAGAGGCCGAATGGGACGATATGCACCAGTCCAACCTGCGGGGCGCTTTCTTCTGCGCGCAGGCCGCCGCCAACCAGATGATCCGCCAGGGAACGGGCGGCGCCATCGTCAACATTCTCTCGATCAACGCTTTCCGTCCGATGGCCGACGGGCTCGTCTACGGCTCCTCCAAGGCGGGGCTCGAGATGGTCACGCGCTGTATGGCCTTCGAACTCGGAAAGCACGGCATCCGCGTCAACGCGGTCGCGCCCGGGCTCATCGACGCGCCCGGCCTCGACCAGAACGTCCCCGGCTGGCGGGAACGCTACAGCGACAGGGCACCCCTCGGACGGATCGCGCAGCACGTCGATATCGCCGACGTCTGCATCTTCTGCTGCAGCGAACTCTCCGCCTGGGTGACGGGAGAAACCATCCTTGCCGACGGCGGCATCATGCTCGCCGAGGCCTACTAGAAAAGGAGGCTTCCATGAACGACTATTACTCTCTGAAGGACCGCACAGCAATCGTCACGGGCGGCGGCAGCGGACTCGGCCTTGGCATCGCGCGGGCGCTCGGGCAGCTCGGCGCGTCCGTCCTGCTCTGCGACATCAACGAGACGAGCCTTCGCAGGGCGGCCGAGGAACTCCGGCTGGAGGGGATCAACGCCGCCGGAAGCTACTGCGACGTGACCAAGCCCGACACCGTGCGGGAGTCGCTGGCGCGCGCGAGCCAGGTCTTCGGCGTGCCCGACATCCTCGTGAACAACGCGGGCGTCACGCTGATGCAGGACATCTTTGAGATCGGCGACAAGGACTGGGATTTCATCCTGAGCGTCAACGTCAAGGGGCTCTTCCGGATGACCCAGCTCTTCGCGGACGGCCTGCGCAAGGCGGGGAAGGGCGGCAGCGTCGTCAACCTCTCCTCCAACGGCGCTAAGGTCACCTACGACGATCAGGTGCACTACTGCGCCTCCAAGGCGGCGGTCAGCAACATGACCCAGTGCATGGCCTCCAACTTCGCGGCACTGGGCATCAACGTCAACGCGGTCTGCCCGGGCGCGGTGGACACCGCCATGCTCCGGGCCTGCATGGCCGCCACCGAACAGCAGACGGGCGGAAAGGTGACCGTTGCCGACTGCGAGAGGACCTGGGGCCCGCCCCAGCTCGGCAGGCTGATCCAGCCGGTCGAGGTCGGCCGGGTGGTCGCCTTCCTCTGCACCCCCGCCGCCGCGATGATCCGCGGCCAGTCGATCAACGTGGACGCCGGGAACACCAAATTTTGACGATGAAATAAGGAGGGAATCTCATGAAAAAGGCTCTCGCTCTCATGCTCGTTCTGACCCTGTCTCTTTCCCTGCTGGCAGGCTGCGGCGGCAGTCCGGCCTCCGCCCCCGAAAGCGGCGCGCAGGCCGCCCCCGACTCCAAGGAACCCGCATCCGCCTCAGGCGGGCTCCGCGTCGTCATGGTGATCCCGCAGAGCCTCGGCGACTCAGGCCCGATGGACAGTCTCAAGCAGAACCTCGAGAAAGCCGCTGAAGAGTTCAACCTCGATACCTCCATCTACGAGGCGCTCGAGCCCTCCCAGCACGAGGAGGTCGTCCGCACCTTTGCACGCGAGGGGGTCGACATGATCATCTGCGCCATGCCCACCATGGTCGAGGCGCTCAAGGCCGTGGCCCCCGAGTTCCCCGACACCAAGTTCTGCATGGTCTTCCCCCTCGAGGAGATCGAGATGGACAACGTCGTCTGTGTCGACTTCGCCACATGGGAGGGCTACTACCTGTGCGGCGTCCTCGCCGGGCACATGACGAAGGTAAACAAGGCCGGGCATGTCATCGGCGCCGAGCAGAGCGCGCTGATCGCCAACTACAACGCCTTCAAGGCGGGCGGGAAATCGGTCAACCCCGATTTTGACGTGCTTCTGTCCAACGCGAACTCGTTCGACGACCCCGCCAAGGGCAAGGAGGCCGCCATCAGCCTGATCGACCAGGGCTGCGATCTGATCATCACCGACTGCGCCGCCACCGCGATGGGAGTCATCGAGGCGGGCGAGGAAAAGGGCGTCTTCATCATCGGCGACTCCTCCCCCCACAACGAGATTTCACCCGCGGTCGTGCTGGCCGACACGATGACCCAGTTCGGCCCCGCCATGTACTCGGTGGTCAGTGCGTTCGCCAACGGGAACTTCGCCCCCGGCACCCACTTCTCCACGCTGGCGGAGGGCGGTATCGGCATCACCGTGAGCCCCCTCATCTCCGAGCACCTCAGCGCGGAGGACAAAGCCGCCTTCGACGAGGGCGTGGCTGACGTCGAGGCGGTCTCTGAAAAGATCAAGGCCGGCGAACTGACGGTCGAGCGCAATATTCAGAAGTAACACACCAGTGGACCGGCCCGCGCCCTCCGGGCGCGGGCGGCTCCACGCGACCGGGATGCGGCAGGTGACTTTGATGAATCCTGAATACGATCTGGAGCTCTCCGGCATCACCAAGCGGTTTGGCACGACACTCGCCAACGACCACATCCATTTCGGCGTCAAAAAGGGCGAGGTCCACTCGCTGATCGGCGAAAACGGCGCGGGGAAAAGCACCCTTATGAATATCCTCTATGGGCTTTTGCGCCCCGACGAGGGGGAAATCCTCCTCGGCGGGAAACCGCTCGTCCTGCGCAGTCCCAAGGACGCCATCGCCAACGGCATCGGGATGGTGCACCAGCACTTCATGCTCTCCCCCTCCCTGACCGTCGCGGAAAACATCGTGCTCGGGCACCGGCCGCCCGGACAGCGGGTGCTCTGGAAGCCCCGCGAGATGAAACGCCACCTCGAGGCGATCGGGCGGGATTTTGACGTCGATCTTCCGCTGGACGCGCCGGTGAGCAGCCTGACCGTCGGGCTGATGCAGCGGATTGAAATCGTCAAGACGCTCTACCGCGGGGCGAAAATCCTGATCCTGGACGAGCCCACTGCGGTGCTCACCCCGCAGGAGAGCGAGGAGCTCTTCCATACCGTCCGCAAGCTCTCGCAGGCCGGGCACACCGTCATCTTCATCTCCCACAAGCTGCGGGAGGTGATGGAGATCTCCGACCGGATCACCGTCCTGCGGGCGGGAAGGTCGGTCGACACGGTAAACAAGTCCGATGTCACCCCCCGCCTCCTCGCCCAGATGATGATCGGGCGGGAGATCAGGGGGCTCGAACCCAAGGATACCGACCGGGGGCCGGTCGCGCTCTCGGTCGAGGACCTCGCGGTCCCCGGAGACCGCGGCACGCTGGAGGTACAGGGGCTTTCCTTCGAGCTGCGCATGGGGGAAATCCTCGGCGTGGCGGGCGTGGAGGGCAACGGGCAGACCGAGCTGGCCGAGGCGGTCATCGGGGTCCGCCGCCCCGCGGCGGGCCGCATCGAGATGCAGGGGGAGGAGATCACCCGCATACCCGTCGGCAAGCGGTTTGAACGGGGACTCGCGCACATCCCGCAGGACCGCGTCAAGGAGGGGCTCATCCTCGACTTCTCCCTCACCGACAACCTCGTCCTCAGCATCCGGAACGGCCCGCCCGTATCGAAGCACGGGGTCATGAACTGGAGGGCGGCGCAGGCGGTCAGCCGCGGGCTTATCGGGGCCTATCAGATTAAGGCGTCCTCCCCCGAGGAGCCCTGCAAAAACCTCTCGGGCGGCAACATGCAGAAGGTGGTCGTGGCGCGCGAGCTCTCCAAAAAGCCCCGCGTCATCATCGCCTGCCAGCCGACCCGCGGGGTGGATATCGGCGCGTCGGAATACATACGCAGAATGCTTATGGAGATGCGGGACGCGGGAAACGCCGTGCTGCTCATCTCAGCCGACCTCGACGAGGTCATGGAGCTCAGCGACCGGATCATGGTCATGTACGGCGGCAGAAAGACCGGCGAGCTCCTGCGTGCCGAGGCGGACGAGCACAAGCTCGGACGGATGATGTTCGGCATCGCCGAAAGTGAGGAGGCGGAAGGATGAATCAAAAAGCGGTACGGTTTTTCCGGGGGCTCGCGCGCATCCTGCTTATCCTCCTGTGCGCCTTCGCGCTCAACACGCTGGTGCTGCTCGCCAGCGGAAAAAGCCCCGCCACCATCTACTCGGCCCTGTTTAAGGGCGCGTTCGGCGGCGTCTACAACCTGGCGCGCTCGCTGCGCTGGGCCACTCCCCTCGTCTTCACCGGGCTCGCCTTCGCGGTCTCCTCCCGGTGCGGCATCTTCAACATCGGCGCGGCCGGCCAGCTCTACCTGGGCGCCTTCGCAGCCACGGCGGTGGGCCTCGCCCTTCCCGACGCACCACACCTTGCCGTTCTCACCCTGGCGATGCTGGCCGGGATGGCCGCCGGGATGCTCTGGTCGGTGCTCGCCGGCTCCATCAGCATCCGCTTCGGGGCGAGCATCGTGGTGGTCACGCTCATGCTCAACTATGTGGCCACCCTCTTCACCGAATATCTCGTGCGCTACCCCTACTATGAGCCGGGCACCCTTGGGGAGAGCGGCTCGACCGCCTATATCCCCGAGAGCTCCCGCCTGACCGTGCTGATCGGCGGTACCAACGTCACCACCGGGATTTTGATCGCGCTGATCGTGGCCGCGGTTATCGCCTTCCTCGACGCGAAGAGCGTCATCGGCTACGAGTGCCGGGTCATCGGCGCAAACGAGCGGTTCGCCGAGTTTTCCGGCCTGCGGGTCGGCAGCCGGCAGATGCTCGTCTACGCCGTCAGCGGCGCCATCGCGGGACTGGGCGGCGCGGTCGAAATTCTCGGGAACTACGGGCGGTTCATGATCGACTTCTCCCCTGACGTGGGCTTCGACGGGATCGTCGTCTCCCTGCTCGCGGGCGGCAATCCCGCGCTCGTGCCCCTCTCCGCCTTCTTCATGGGCGCCATGGCGAGCGGGTCCATTGCGATCGAGATGTTCGGCGGCGTCCCCAAGGCCATGGCAAAAATCCTCATGGGGATCGTCATTGTCATCATCACCGTACAGAAGCTGCCGCAAATCCGCGCAAAGCTGAAGGCAGCGGCTTCCGGCCAGTGAAATCATAACCAGGAAAGGATTATATGCACATGAAAAAAGCCTATCTGCGGATTTCCCCGGAGGTCGAGGCGGCACTTGCCGACAACAGGCCGGTGGTGGCGCTTGAGAGCACCATCATCTCCCACGGGATGCCCTACCCGCAAAATGTCGAGACCGCCCTCGAGGTGGACCGGATCATCCGGGAAATGGGCGTCGTCCCCGCGACCATCGGCGTCATCCACGGGGAAATCATCGTCGGAATGAACCGCGACGAGATCACCTACATGGGAAAGACCGGCCTCGCGGTCCGCAAGCTCTCCCGGCGGGATATGGGCGCGGCCGTCGCCCTCGGGCTGGACGGCGCGACCACCAGCGCGGCGACCTCGATCATCGCACACATGGCGGGCATCCACATCTTCGCGACCGGCGGGTTGGGCGGCGTCCACCGGGGGGCGGCGGAATCCTTCGACATCTCCGCCGACCTCGAGGAGATCGCGCGCACGCCCGTCCTGACCGTCTGCGCGGGGCCCAAGGCCATCCTCGATATCCCGCTCACCCTGGAATACCTCGAGACGAAGGGCGTCCCCGTGGTCAGCTATGGTTCCGACTGCCTGCCCGCCTTTTATTCCTCCGAGAGCCCCTACAAGCCGGATTACCGTCTGGACGACCCGGCCGCCATCGCCCGAATGTTCCACCTTCAGCAGGAGATGGGGCTCTCCAACGGCATGCTGGTCTGCAATCCCGTCCCCAGGCAGTATGAAATCCCGCAGGAGGAGATCAACCCGGTCATTGAGCAGGCCGTCCGGGAGGCAGAGAAAAAGGGCATTCACGGCAAGGATTCCACCCCCTTCCTGCTCGACCGGGTCAAGCAGATCACCGGGGGGCGCAGCCTCGACACCAATATCCAGCTGGTTTACAGCAACGTCCGTCTTGCAAGCGAGATCGCCAAGTCGCTCGCCGCGCTTTCGGCGGAAAAAATCTAAAAATTCGTGTGGAAGAAAGCGGGCGGGCGGACGCGGTTCCCCGCCCGCTATGAGGAGTCATCATGGCAGGAAGGATCGAACTGGCGGTGTTCGGACACACCACCAGGGATTTTATCGTCACCTATGACGGCAGGCTCCAGCTCGGGTATCTGGGCGGCGGCGGCATGAATGCCGCCGCCGGGGCCTCCTACTGGGCTAAGGATGGGGAAGTCGGGCTCGTCACGCGGCGGGCCGCCGCCATGCCCCCCGCCCTGCTCGAACCGCTGGTCCGGCACCCCGGTCTAGACGTCGAAGGCGTCCGGGTGATGGAGGGGGAGGGGATCAAGCTGTGGCTGCTCTATGACCTCGACGGGTACCGTCACTGGGTCACGCACCACGATTCCGCCAACCGCATCGAGGCGGCGCCCGCCCCCGGGGACATCCCGCCCCGTTACCTCGACGCCAAGGGCTTTCATATCGCCCCGCTTCCCCCCGAGGAGGTTCTCGCCCTGCTGAACGTCCTGCCGAAGGGGCGCGTTGTCCAGCTCGACCCGCATTACGAGTGGTTCTTCCAACGGCATATCGCCCTGTGGGAACAGATCCTCAAAAAAGTGTCGATTGTCACGCCGAGCGAGGACGAGTTCACGAAGTTCTGGGAAATTCCCTACGGGCAGCCGGTAGAAAACTACATGCCCTATCTCCGCAGGCTTGCCGCCATGGGACCTGGAATCGTTGCCCTCAAAATGGGCGGGAAGGGCGCGGTTCTCCACGTCCGGGAGGGGGATGCCTTCTATCTGGTGCCGCCCTGCGCGCGGGACGATGAAATCATCGACGTCACCGGCGCGGGCGACAGCTTTTGTGGGAGCTTCTGCATCAACCTGCTGCGCGGGAGGCCGCTTCTGGAAGCCGCCGTCTGCGGCATGGTGGGTTCCGCCATCTCGATGGGCCTGCGCGGCGTGCCCGAGTACCTCGGCGTGCCTGCGGGGCAGGCGGAAGCGCTCTACCAAAAGGTACGCGCATCCATGGTAAACCGAATCGTCCGGTTGGACAATCCATAAAGGAGAGGGGCCCCGCTGTGCGGGGCCCCTCTCCTTTGCCGCAGTCCGTTAGGGAAACAGGAGCAACAGCAACAAGACGTATATTTTTTTCAATACGTCTCATGAATGTATAATAGCACATTTGCCATGCTAAAGTCAAGACAATAATTACGTTCGTCTGACGTATGGGAGATGTCCTATGTACAGTATGCAGTTTCAAAATCAAAAGAACCTGGTCGCTGAGCGGGTTGTCCAAAAACGCCGGGAAAAGTGTCTGACGCAAAACGACCTCGCGGCGCGAATGCAGACCCAAGGGGCAAATATCGACCAGCAGAACATCAGTAAAATTGAGCGCAATCTGCGGATCGTCACCGACTACGAGCTTCTGTGTCTCAGCCGGGCGCTTTCCGTCGACGTGTATTGGCTGCTCACCGGTGAGGAGGCGCAGTCATGAGCCGGACCCGCCGGAAAAAGCGCAAGCCGCTTCCCATAAAACAGGTTCTTTGCAGTGCCGCCGCGGTGTTGGCGGCGCTGTTCGTCCTCCTCCTGCTCAATGAGGCGATCGGCGGCCTGCCGCTGCCCGGAATGCAGGACATCCTGAACCGGCTTGACGGCCTCTACGAAAGCGCCGGGCTTTCCCCCGCGGCGGTCACGCGGGCGGAGGGGGAGCTCGCCGTCCACTATGTCGACGTGGGGCAGGCCGACTGCGAGCTGATCCAGACGCCCGAACAGACCGTGCTGATTGACGCGGGCGACGTGGGCGGAGGGGACGCGGTCGCCGCCTACCTCAAGGCGCAGGACGTCGAACGCATCGACCTGCTGATCGCCACCCATCCCCACGCCGACCACATCGGCGGCATGGCGGACGTGGTGAACCAGTTCGAGATCGGCAAGGTCCTATTTGCGGAGACGCCGAAATCGCTGACCCCCACCTCCAAGACCTACGAACGCCTGCTCGACGCGATCGCCGACAAGGAATTGAAGGTCGCAAAGGCACAGCCTGGCATCAAATACGATCTCGGCGGCGGCGCGATACTCACCGTACTTGGGCCGATGGACGAATACCGCGACGACCTCAACGAAAATTCCGTCGTCTGCCGCCTCGACTTCGGCGAAACCGCCTTCCTTTTCACCGGCGACGCCAGCAGGCAGAGTGAAAACGACCTCGTCAAAGCCTATGGCGACGGTCTTTCCGCCGATGTGCTCAAGCTCGGGCATCACGGGAGCGACACCTCCTCTCAGGAGAAATGGCTGAACGCCGTCGACCCGGAGATCGCGGTCTGCTGCGTCGGCTGGGACAACTCCTATGGACACCCGAGCCCGAAGGTGCTTGAACGACTGGAAAAGCGCGGCGTCACCCTTTACCGCACCGACCGCAGCGGGACAGTCGTCGTCACTTCGGACGGGGAACAGCTTTCGGTGCAAACCGAAAAATAATTGATTATCCGCTCAGGTCGCGGCGGAGGCTGCCGGTGGTCGGCCGGCGTTCGCTTGAGATTTGCCGCTCGTGAAGCGGCAGAGCTTGTCGGTAGTCGACCGACAACGACCCCATTTCTTGTACGGACAAGAAATGGGGGAAAGAAACCGCAGGGGCTTAGGCGGCCTGCCCGGGCTGCGCCCGGAGCGCGCTTACGCGCGACGGCCGCTCGCGGGCGCTCCGCCCCGCGACCCCGGCTTGAGTCCGC
>NZ_CABUCJ010000010.1 GCF_902490045.1 uncultured Anaerotruncus sp. | reverse complement strand
AGCAAGCGCTTTCCGCGTTCCCCGCCGAATTTTATGTCCGCGGGCCGGCTGTCGGCCTGCCGCGCGCTGTTTCCCGCGACGCGGCGAACGCGGGCATCTTATTTCAGGAAAGAAGGAGGACGACAGTATGGGCGAATACGTGCTGGAAATGAACAAGATCACCAAGGTTTTTCCCGGCGTCACCGCCTTGGACGGCGTTACACTAAAAGTCCGTCCGGGCACCGTGCACGCTCTGATGGGCGAGAACGGCGCCGGCAAATCCACCCTGATGAAATGTCTTTTCGGCATCTATCACGAAGATGGCGGCGAGATCATTCTCGACGGGAAAAAGGAAGTCATCAACACTTCCAAGCAGGCACTTGATCTGGGCGTTTCCATGATCCACCAGGAACTCCACCCGATCCGGTTCCGGCCGGTCATGGAGAATATCTGGCTGGGCAGATTCCCCATGAAGGGCATCGCCGTGGACAAGAAAAAGATGATCCAGATGACCAAGGACCTGTTCAAAAAAGTCGATCTGGACATCGACCCCGAAATCCGCGCGGGCGAGCTCTCCGCATCTACCCTGCAGCTGGTGGAGATCGCAAGAGCCGTCAGCTACAACTCGAAGATCATTATCATGGATGAGCCGACCTCGTCGCTGACCGATAATGAGACCGAGCATCTCTTCAAGATCATCAACCAGCTCCGCGACGAAGGGCGCTCCATTATCTACATCTCTCACAAGATGGAGGAGATCCTGCGCATCGCGGACGAGGTTACCATCATGCGCGATGGACAGTATGTCGGCACCTGGCCCGCGGCCGAACTGACCACCGACCTGATCATCAGCCGCATGGTCGGCCGCGACATGACCAACCGCTTCCCGCCCAAGGACTACGAGCCCTTCCCGCGCGAGACGGTGCTCCGTGTCAAGGGCGTCTGCTCCCCACTTCCCAAATCATTCCAGGACGTCAGCTTCCATCTGCACCGCGGCGAGATTCTCGGCATCGGCGGACTGGTCGGCGCGCAGCGCACCGAGCTGGTCGAAGCGATCTTTGGTTTGCGGGAGATCGCTTCCGGCATCATCGAGAAGAACGGCAAGGCCTTCCACGTCAAGAATGTGCGTGACGCCAAGGCCGCGAAAATCGCCCTGCTGACCGAGGAACGGCGCGCGACCGGCGTGTTCGGTTCCCTTTCGGTGCTCGACAACACCGTTATTGCAAGCCAGCAGAAATACGCCAAGCACGGCGTGCTCCAGGAGAAGAAGCGCTATCAGGCCGCTTCGGAAGCTGACAAGCAGCTCAACGTCAAGACTCCGACCCTTGAGACTGCGATGCAGAACCTCTCGGGCGGCAACCAGCAGAAGGTGCTGATCGCCCGCTGGCTGCTCACAGATCCCGACATCCTGATTCTTGATGAGCCGACGCGCGGCATCGATGTCGGCGCCAAATATGAGATCTACACCATTATGCTCGATCTCGTCAAGGCGGGCAAGAGCATCATTATGATCTCCTCTGAGATGCCCGAGCTGCTCGGCATGGCCGACCGTGTCATGGTCATGTGCGAGGGCAGGGTTACCGGCTTCCTCGAGAAGGACCAGTTCGACCAGGTCGAGGTTATGCGCCTGGCAACCCAGTTTATGAAATGATTTAGGAAAGTGAGGTACTAGGAATGCAAGGAAAGATCGTCCCCCGCGCGAAATATTCCATGGGTTTCATCATCGGCGGCATCGTCCTGGCAGTTCTCGGCATCATTCTGCAGATCGTCGACCTGTCCAAGGTGATCTTTGACCTTCCGGTCATCCTGATCGGTCTCGGCATCATCGTCGCCATCTACGGCGGCATCCAGTATTCCCGGCGCGCCACCCTCGGCGACGTCACGTTCTCCCAGAAAGCGGCGAAAGCCTTCCTGACCAACTACGCGATCATCCTCGCGCTGCTCGTGCTGGTCGTGGTCATCTGCATCAGGGAGCGCCGGTTCATGCAGGTCCGCGTTATCCTTGATATCCTGTCGATCTCCTCCACGAGGCTGATCATCGCGCTGGGCATCTGCTTCACCCTGCTGATTGCAGGTACCGACCTGTCCGCCGGCCGTATGGTCGGCCTCGCGTCGGTCATCTCCTGCTCGATGCTCCAGACGGCTACATACGCCAACCGCTTCTACCCCGATCTGCCGCAGGTCCCGATCATCCTGCCGATCGTGCTCGCGATCCTCGCCTGCATGTTCTTTGGCACACTCAACGGCTTCCTCGTCGCGAAATATGACATGCATCCGTTCATCGCCACGCTGGCTGTCCAGGTTATCGTCTACGGCGCGACATCCCTCTACTTCGATATGCCTCCCAACAACTCGCAGCCTCTGGGCGGCATCCGTCCCGACTTCTCGGCGCTTGGCCTCACCAAGCTCTTTGAATTCAAAAACGCGGCCGGACAGGTCGTCTTCCCCGGCATCTCGATCCTCGTGCCGATCGCCCTCGTCGTGCTGGTGGTCATCTGGTTCGTGCTCAACAAGACGGTGTTCGGCAAGAACGTCTACGCCATCGGCGGCAACCGTGAAGCGGCGGTCGTTTCGGGCGTCAACGTCTTCAAGACCATCATGGGCATCTTCATCCTCGCCTCCGCCCTCTACGGCGTCGGCGGCGTTCTGGAGGCCGCCCGTACCGCGGGCGCCACGAACAACTACGGCAACGGCTACGAACTCGACGCGATCGCCGCGTGCGTCGTCGGCGGCGTCTCTCTGAACGGCGGTATCGGTAAGGTCGGCGGCATCGTCTCCGGTGTTCTGATCTTCTCGGTCATCCAGTACGGCCTGCAGTTTATCAACATCTCCCCGATGTGGCAGCAGGTCATCAAGGGCATCATCATCGCCGTCGCGGTCGCGATCGACATGGGCAAATACCGCAAGAAATAATCCTAACCGTTTGGTTTCCCAAAAAAGGGTCCGGCTTTTTAAGTCGGCCCTTTCTTTTTTTGGAAGAAAATGATATAATGCTAGTGATTATCAGGGGAACAATACTGTGTATCCTGCACAGAACCCCTTTCGGCGCGCAAGGCGCGCCCTGTTTTCCATTGCCGCGGGGGCCGGGATGAGGGCCGCCCGCCTGAAAAGCCCTCCCGCCGGGGAGGTTTTGCGGCCGCGGGCGGGGACCCGCCGGCCGGAAGGAGGATTCCATGTCCCTGTACCGCGTTATGCTTGTCGACGACGAGGAGGAGATCCGCGACGGGATCCGGCGAAAGATCGACTGGACGGGCAACGGGTTCGAGCTGGTCGCCTCGGCCGAAAACGGCCAGGAGGCGCTCGAGCTTGCCGAGCAGCTCCATCCCGACGTCGTGATGACCGACATCAAGATGCCCTTCATGGACGGGCTCACCCTCGGGAAACGGCTGTGCGAGCTGATGCCCGACACCAAGCTCGTGATCTTTTCCGGCTTCGACGACTTTGAGTACGCCCAGAAGGCGATCCAGATGGGAGCCGCCGAATACATCCTCAAACCGATCAACGCCGCCGAACTGACGGCGGTTTTGCAGCGCCTGAAAAGCCAGCTTGACGCGGAGTTTGCCGAAAAGCGCAACATCGCGCTGCTGCGCCAGCGCTACCAGAGCAGCCTGCCGCTGCTGCGCGAGCAGTTCTACGGCCGCCTGCTCGACGGGCGGATCACCGAGCGGCGCGCCGGCGAACAGGCGGAGCAGTACGGCATCGACCTGTCGGGGCGGTACTGGACGGTCGTGCTCACCCACTTTGACAGCGACACGCCGGAGGACGCGCCCATCCGCCAGAGCGAGCTGCTGCCCCTCTCGGTGCGGCAGATCATCGACGAAAACCTCGGGCGGCGGTGCTGCTTCAAGAGCACCCTCTACAACGATTCGGTCGCGGTCATCGCCAGCTTCGACGAGCGCGGGCAGGTGCTCGCCCTCATCGACGGCATGAACCAGGTCTGCAAGCTGGCCAAGCGGTTTCTGCGCCTGACGCTGACCGCGGGGGTCGGCAGCCTGTGCGAGTCGCTCGCGGACCTGCACTTTTCGGCCGAGGGCGCGCGCAGCGCGCTCGACTACCGGGTGCTGATGGGCTCGGGACGCGCGATCTACATCGACGACGTCGAGCCCGACCCCTCCGCGCAGCTCCCCTTCGACGAGCAGGACAAGCGCGACCTGCTCGCCGCCATCAAGCTGGGGACCCCGGAGAACATCCGCCAAGCCGTCGACCGCTGTGTCGGGCGGTTCAAGGAGGCGCGCCTGCCGATCGGGCAGTACCAGCTCTGCCTCATGGAGATGATGGCCGAGCTTCTCAAGGTCATCCGCACCTACCAGCTCGACGCCTCCAAGGTGTTCGGGCGTGATTTCGACAGCGGCTTCGCCCTCACGAGCTTCGATTCCCTCGACGAGCTGGGGCGCCGCCTGACCGAGATGTGCCTGACGATCTCCTCGATGATCCGCCGGGAGCGCACTAACTCCTCCAAGGAGATCGCCGAGAGCGCCAAGCAGTTCATCTCCGAAAATTACCAGAGCCCCGACATCTCGGTCGAAATGCTCTGCGACCATCTGCATGTCTCCCCCGCCTATTTCTCCACCCTCTTCAAAAAGGAGACGGGCATGAGCTTCGTGGCCTACCTCACGCAGGTGCGCATGGACGAGGCGGTCAAGCTCCTCTCGACCACCGAGGACAAGACCTATGAGATCTCGCTGAAGGTCGGCTACACCGAGCCGAACTACTTCAGCTACGTCTTTAAAAAGCAGTTCGGCATGTCGCCGACCAAATACCGCAGCAGCCAGGGGGCCGCACATGATTGACGCCATCCGGGAGTGGTTCCGGCGCGTCACAAAGTCCTACCAGAAGCGCAGCATCCAGTATATGATCTCGATCTCCTTCACGATCGTGGCGATGGTGGGGATGATCTTCCTGGGGCTGACCCTCTACCTGCGCTTCGCCACCTCGACCGAGCAGATGGTCAAGGAGGACAACCGGCGCGTCATCGAACAGGTCAACATGAACCTGGACACCTACCTGCGCAATATGATGCGCGTCTCCGACGCGATGTATTACCGCGTCATCAAGAACGTCGACCTCTCGGAGGAGACGATCGACGCGCAGATGAACCTGCTCTACGAGACCAACCGCGACCTGCTCGTCAGCATCGTGGTGGTGGACGACGAGGGCGGGCTGGTGGCCGCGTCCCCGCTTTCGATTTTGAAAAAGACGGTGCGGCCCAACGAGCAGGACTGGTTTGTGCGCGCGATGGGCAAGATCGAAAACCTGCACTTTTCCACCCCGCACGTGCAGAACCTCTTCGAGGACCCCGACTACCGCTACCGCTGGGTGGTCTCCCTCTCCCGCGCCGTCGAGCTGACGAGCAGCGGCAGCGTCCGCCACGGCGTCCTGCTCGTCGACATGAACTTTTCGGGCATCGAGCAGCTCTTCAAGAACGTCCGCCTCGGCGGCAGCGGCTACGTCTACCTCATCGACAGCGAGGGGGAGATCATCTACCACCCCCGCCAGCAGCTGCTCTACTCCAACCTGCTCGAGGAAAACAACCACGCCGCCGTCCACTATGAGGACGGCAACCATATCGAGACCTTCAACGGCCGGGAGCGGGTGGTCACCGTCAAGACGGTCGGCTACACCGGCTGGAAGATCGTCGGCGTCACCCCGATGGCCGACATCACCGCCGACTACTACCACATCCGCACCTTCGCGGTTTTCATCATCTTCTTCACGATGTTCCTGATGGTGTTTGCGAACCTGTTCGTCTCGTCGCGCATCGCCAACCCGATCAAGGCGCTGGAAAACTCGGTCAAGGAGCTGGAAAAGAACAACCTCGACGTCAGCATCGCCGTCGGCGGCTCCTACGAAATCCAGCACCTCGGCAAGACGATCCGCCGGATGGTGGGCCAGATGCGCCAGCTGATGGAGGACATCGTCGTCGAGCAGGAGGCCAAGCGCAAGAGCGAGTTCGACGCGCTCCAGAGCCAGATCAACCCCCACTTCCTCTACAACACCCTCGATTCGATCGTCTGGATGATCGAGAACGAGCGGTACGGGGAGGCTGTCACGATGGTCACCGCGCTCGCGCGGCTCTTCCGCATCAGCCTGTCGAAGGGCAGGACGGTCATTCCGGTGAACGACGAGCTCGAGCACGCGCGCAACTACCTGACCATCCAGAAGATGCGCTACAAGAACAAATTCGCCGTCTCGATCGACGCCGCGCCCGAGACGCTGCGCCTCGAGACGATCAAGCTGATCGTCCAGCCGCTGCTGGAAAACGCCATCTACCACGGCATGGAATTCATGGACGGAGACGGCGAAATCCGGGTCCACTCCTATGTCGGAGAGGACGGCGACCTGTACATCGATGTTTCGGACAACGGCAGCGGCATTCCCGCAGAGGTCTGCGGAACCCTGCTGACCGACGAGACGCGGGTGCGTTCCAAGGGGTCCGGCATCGGGCTGCGCAACGTCAACCAGCGTATCCAGCTGCGCTACGGGGAGAGCTACGGCCTGACCATCCTCAGCGAGCCGGACGTGGGCACCACCGTGCGCATCCACTTGCCCCGCCACAGCTATGACGAGGCTGTGAAAGGAGGGGACGTGAAATGACACAGCGAAGAATCCTCGTGTTCGTGCTGCTCCTGTCCGCGTTCGCGATCTCCTTCGCGATCCTCACCTTCGACGTGCTCGGGGAGGAGAAGGCCCCTGAGGTCTATGACGTCTCCCTCATCGTGCGGGGCAAGACGGGCGAGAAGTGGGAGAGCATCAAGCAGGGGGCCGACCAGGCCGCCAGCGAGATGAACGTCGACCTGAGCTTTATCACCCTGTCGGAGGAGAACAACCTCCGGGAGCAGATTTCCCTGATCCAGCGCGAATACGACAGCGGCGTGGACGCAATCGTCCTCGCCGCCGCCGACAGCAACGGGCTGGTCAACACGATCGAGCGGGTCTCCGAGAACATCCCGGTGGTCTGCATCGAATCGACCGTCAACAGCGCCGCGGTCAAATCCTATATTTCGGCGGACAACTACGCGATGGGGGTCCAGCTCGGCCAGGAGATCGTGCGCAGCGGCAACGCCCGCAAGCGGCTGGCCGTCGTGGAGTCGAGCGCGCAGTGCAGTAATGTGCAGCAGCGGCGCGCCGGGCTCATGAGCGTGCTCGGGGAGATCGGCGGCGAGGTGGTCAGCTGGACGCTCCCCGACGATTCGTCGGAGGCCGCCCGGACGCTGGCCCAGGAGCTGCGGCCCAAGTCGGTCGACGTGGTGGTCACCCTCGACGTCACCGCGCTCGAGGCGGCCGCGCAGGCGGTCATCGACGAGCGGGCCGATTACCTCACCCTCTTCGGCATCGGCGCGACCGGCAAGGTCGCTTCCTATATCGAGCAGGACATTGTCAACGCCACGATCGTGCAGAATGATTTCGGCATCGGTTACCTGGGGGTCAAGGCGGCCGTCGATTCCCTCCAAAAGCGTCCGGTCGCGCCGGCCACCGTCGTCGAGCAGCGCATGATCAACTGGAAAAACATGTACGACCCGGAAAACCAGCGGCTGCTCTTCCCGTTTATCCGCTGAACCGGCATCCCGACGGGGACCTGCAAGAAGGAGGTTTTCGCATGAACATCCGGAAAAGGACGGCGCTCCTGTTGACTGCCGCGCTCTGCCTGACGCTCGCTTCCGGCGGATGCGGCGATTCGGGCCAGAGCCAGAACCCCGACCTGCGGCAGATTAAGATCGGCATGACCGTCTACCGGCAGGACGACACCTTTATCTCCACCCTCAGCGGGTATTTCCTCGAAACCGCAAAGGCCCGTGAGTCCCAGGACAACGTCAAAATCTCCGTCAACGTGATGGACGGCAAGGGCAACCAGGGGATCCAGAACGACCAGGTGGACAAGTTCCTCTCGCAGGGCTACGACGTCATCTGCGTCAACGAGGTCGACCGCACGGCCGCCTCTGTCATCATCGACAAGGCCAAGTCCGCGAACATCCCCATCGTCTTTTTCAACCGCGAGCCGGTCGAGGAGGATATGCAGCGGTGGGACCGCGCCTACTATGTCGGCGCCATCGCCAGCGAATCGGGGGTCCTGCAGGGGCGTATTGTCTCCGACCTCTTTAACAGGGACCCCGAGCTGGTCGACCGCAACGGGGACGGTAGGATCCAATACGTCATGCTCGAGGGGGAGCCCGGCCACCAGGACGCCGCCATCCGCACCGAATATTCGATCAAGACGGTGACGGGCGCGGGCATCAGCGTGGAGAAGCTCGCCAACGACACCGCCAACTGGCAGCGCGCGCAGGCCTCCGCCAAGATGGGCCAGTGGCTGAAGGACGACGAGATCGGCCCCCGCATCGAGGTGGTTTTCAGCAACAACGACGATATGGCGCTCGGCGCGATCGACGCCTACCGCGCGGCGGGCATCGAGGACCTCCCGGTGATCGTCGGCATCGACGCCACGCCGCCCGCACGCGACGCGATCAAGGAGGGGACACTGACCGGCACCGTGCTCAACGACGCCAAGGGGCAGGCCGAGGCGATCTTTGAGCTCGCCTACGCGCTCTCCACCGGGCGGGACGTCAAGGAGGCGGTCCCACGGCTGGAAGGACAGTATGTCTGGCTTCCCCACCACACGATCACGATCGGGAACGTCATGCAGGAGTTCGACGACTAGTGCAAAAAAGGGCTTGCCTTTCCCCGGATGATGTGCTATAATATCACTTGTCTCGGGAGCATAGCTCAGCTGGTTAGAGTGCCTGCATCACACGCAGGAAGTCCAGGGTTCGAGTCCCCGTGTTCCCACCAAAAAGCCTTGCGCAGGTTTTCTGTGCAAGGCTTTTTCATTTTGCTTTAAGCGGACAGAAAGGGAGGCGGGCGGTTTCCCGCCCGCCTCCGTCCCCCGTGGCGGTAAAATCAGAACAGCGCCTTCATCGCCTGGAAAAGCGGCTTCCCTCCTTTCCCTGCAGGCTGGAGGTGCCGCAGAGCTTCCGGGTCCGGGTGTCGGATTTCGCGGTCGAGCAGCTGACGCCCACGCCTGGCCAGGTGCGGCGGGCCATCCGGAAGTCGTTGGATTTTATAAGCCGGCACTGCGCGGTTTGAAGGGACGCGTTCCCCCGCCGCCAAAAAGCCCTGCGCGGGAAATCCCGCGCAGGGCTTTTTCATGCGGCAAGCGGTGCGTATGGAGTCATGCCGGCCGGGGACGGCAGATAAAAAACCGCCGGCTGTGCCGGCGGTTTTTGTTTCTGTTTTCCGTCCGCGGCGGGGGTCTTACGCACCCCGTAAATCGTCCGGCCGCTCGCGGCTCAGGAAGACGGTTTCGGTCCGCTGCTTGTGGAGGCGGACATACTGCTCCACCTGATCATACTGCTTCTCCTCCAGCAGGCGGATGATCTCCTCGTGTTCCCGGGTCGATTCCTGCATACGGTTCGGGTCCACGGCAAAGACCGACCGGGTGATGCTCCACTTCCGCCAGAGGTCCTGGATCATGTTGTACAGCTCGGTGTAGGGAGTCGCTTCGTAGATGCTCATATGGAATTTCACGTTGAGCTCGGAATATTTCGGGAAATTCCCGGCGTCAACCGCCTTTTTCATCTGTCCGTTGAGATTGCGCAGCTTTTTCAAAAGCGCCGGCGTCACATAATCAATGCTCAGGCGCGTGGCGTAGCCCTCCAGAACGCTTTTGATGCGGATAATCTCGAGCAGCCGTTCAATGCTGAACGCGCACACCGTCGCGCCCTGGTTCGCGCTGATCTTGACATATCCTTCGCTCTCGAGGCGGCGTAGCGCCTCCCGGACCGGAATATCGCTGACGTTGTTCTGGCGCGCGATCTGGCTGATGACCAGCCGGTCGTCCTGCCGGTAAACGCCCTTGGCGATATCCGTCATCAGGAGATCGTAAATGATATCAACTTTGCTTTTATATTTTTCCATGAAGGCTTCTCCTACCGCTGTAATGGGGTCCAGTTTGTCCACCGTTATTATAGCAGAATTTGCCAAGCTAGTTCAATAGCCTTATTCCCGCGCTTTCACTGATAATTCCTGAGGAGGGCGAGGAACTCCTCGTCGGTGAGCGCGCGCTCCTTTTGGATTCCCAGCGCCTTGACGTCCCCGAGAAGCGCCCGCTTCTGATCATCGCTCAGTGTGACGCCCAGCAACTCCAGTTTCTTTCCGATCGAAAGCATGCCGCTCTTTTTCCCGAGGATGAGCCGGGGCTCCTTTCCGAGCAGGGCGGGATTGAGGGCGAACATCGCGAGCGGCGCGCTGAAAAGCGTATCGGCGCCAATCCCCGATTCGCGCGCAAAGATGTCCTTCCCCACGATGGGCTTGTTGCGCATGACGGGAATCCCGCTCTTCTCCGCCACATAATCCGAAATCCCCTGCAGCTTCGTAAGGTCGATGCCCAGGTCCTTTGCAAGAAGGATTTGGATGACGCAGACGATTTCCTCCAGGGAACAATTCCCGGTGCGCTCGCCCAGCCCGTTGACGCAGCAGTGGACAGCGTCCGCCCCGCACAGCACGGCCTGCAGCGTGCCGGCCACAGCCAGGCCGAAGTCGTTATGGGTATGGATTTCGATGGGAAGTCCTCCGGTCCGCTCTTTGATGTACCGCATCATGGTGGCGACGGCGCCGGGCAGCGCGCAGCCCATGGTGTCCACGAGCCCAATGGCGTCGGGCCGCGCGTCCCCCTGCAGCGCATCCAGCAGCAGGTCGAGGTCGCCCTCGTCGGCGCGGGTGGTGTCGTAGGGGAAATAGATCACCTTGAGGCCCAATTCCCTCGCCTTGCGGATGGAGGCCACGCTGCTGTCGATGACGCGCCGGATGTCCCATTTAAACTGCAATTCCAGCTTCGGCCGGCCGATGGGGACCTCGAGGACAATACCGTCCACGCCGCATTCCTTACACAGGATCAGATCGGATTCCATCGCCCGCACAAAGCCGAAGATTTCGGCCCTGGGGCCCCGGCGCTTGATTTCCGCGATGGCGAGCTTATCTTCGTCAGAGACGGCGGGCATCCCGGCCTCGATGCGGTGAACGCCGGCTTCGTCCAGCAGCTGGGCGATCCGTACCTTTTCCTCTTTTCGCAGCACGACCCCCGGGGTCTGTTCCCCGTCCCGCAGGGTGGCGTCATGAATTTTCAGGTTGTTTGATATGTGATGTCCCGCCACCGTCTCCGGATCAAAATTGTAGCTGCTGACCCAATAGTCCTCGTTTTTCCATAAGCGCGTGTCCATATTTACATCATCCCTTTCCCATTTCTCCGGCGCGGACAGGAGGGCCGCCGGGCTGTCTCTTCCACGGCTTCCCGCAGACGCCGCGCCGGCCCCCTTCCGTCTATTATTATATATGATATATGATATTGATTCCACGCGCAACTAAGAATTTGCCCAAATTTCTTTCATCGTTATTGTATACAATCTCCAACTATCCGGTGTTTATCGGCCTTTATCTTCCGTAAGATCAATAAATTTTGTATGAAATCTCTGATTTCAACAAAGACAGAGCCGGATTTTTAGGCAATAGAATCATTGACATAATCATATATAATATATAACATAGAATCAACATAAAAATCCCCGGCAAGCAGGCGCCGTGACGGCGGACACCGCCAAAGCGCTGCAAATCAGGAATCAAAAAACGGGAAGGAAGGCAAAGCGAAGTGGTGGATTTACTGATAGAGAACGGAACCCTGGTAATCCCCGAGGTGGGGCTGACAAAGGCCGCCGTGGCCATCGACAGGGGAAAAATCGTGGGGATCGGCGCCCCGGGCTGTCTCCCGGCGGCAAGGCGGACGATCGACGCGGCCGGGAAATACGTGATGCCCGGCGTCATCGACCCGCACGTCCATCTGGGGACGAATCCGGAGCAGTTCTCCAGACTGGCCGTGAGCGAAACGAGGGCCGCCGCGATCGGAGGCGTCACAACGGTCGGCTGCTATCTGCGGGATCAGGGCAGTTATTTAAAATCGAACAGGGACTATATGGAGACCATCAAAAACGGAATCCACACCAACATGTGCTTCCATATCCAAATCAGCACCGAAGAGCACTTGAGCGAGCTGGCCGCCTATGCCGCGGAAATCGGGTCCACAACCTTTAAGTTCTATATGTGCGGGAACCCCGGCATCGTTGAAAGCGCCGACGACGGCTTCATTTTCGCCGGGTTCCAAAAGGTTGCCGCCCTGGGCAAAAGGGCGCTGGCATCCGTTCACGCGGAAAACGAGCGCATCATAGACCGCTGGACGCGGGAAGCCATGGCGGTCAAAAAAGACGGGAACCTCCAGGACTGGCAGGATACCCGCCCCGCAGTGGCCGAGGAGGAGGCCGTCATCCGCGCCGCGCGCCTTGCGCAGGAGGCCGGGGCCAGGCTGTATGTGGTCCACATCACCTCAGAGGCGGCGATCGAGCGGATGCGCCTGCTGAAAAGGGAGAACCAAAACCTGTACGCGGAGGTCACCTCGGCGCACCTGGGCCTGAACACACAGGACCCCATCGGGATGCTGGCGAAGATGATTCCGCCGATCCGGGAGAAAAAGGATTCGGACGCCCTGTGGAGGGGGGTCCGCGAGGGCGTCGTCGACAGCTTCGGGACGGACAACGTAACGCGGACCGTGGCGGATAAGAAGCTCGACCAAGGCATGTGGGGAAGCCGGACGGGCTACGCGGTCCTCGGCACCCACCTGCCCGTCCTGATCGACGAGGGGTACCACAAGCGCGGCGTGCCGCTGATCGATATCGTCCGGAGGGCCACGATGTCGCCCGCCAAAATTTTCGGGCTCTATCCGCAGAAGGGGACCATCCAGGTCGGCTCGGACGCCGACATCGTCATTCTGGATTTGGAAAAAGAGCAGCGGGTCGACCCCGCAAAGATCGGTTCCAGCAGCGATTTTTCCATCTTCCAGGGAAAGGTCCTGAAGGGGTGGCCCGTGATGACCATTGTAAACGGCAGGGTTGCGGCGGAGGACGGCCATCTGGCGGACCAGAAAGGGAACGGCAGCTATCTGTTCCGGCATTTATAAGCGGGCTTGGAGGCGCAGTCAATGCAGTTGACGAAGAACATTTTTGTGGAAACCAAAATCGGGGGCTGCAACGTGGGCTACCTTTTAACCGACGACGGGATCATCCTGATCGACACGCCGCAGCGCCCCACGGTCGCCTGTGAATGGGCGAGGGAAATCTCGTCCAAGGGCACCCCGAAGTACCTGATCAACACGGAATGCCACCGGGATCATTTTACGGGAAATTGTTTTTTCAGGGTGCCGGTGATCGGACACGAGAAAACGCGGGAGGGCATCCTTTCCGTGTCCAAGGAAACCATTTTGAGCCGCGTGGCCGTCATCGACCCGGAGGGGTACGGGCTCGTTGCCGAAAGGGAACCCAATCCGCCGACCATCACCTTTACCGACCGGCTGACGCTGCATTCCGGAAACCACACCGTCCAGCTGATCAATCATCCGGGCCATACGATGGGCCAGACGAGCGTCCTGATCCCGGAGGAACGCGTGCTCTTTACGGGCGACAATGTTTTTTACAGGACGCAGTCGTTCCTCTATTCGGGGGACGTCTACCGCTGGCTGGAGTCCCTGTCGGAAATCGAAAAGCTGGATGTGGATTACATCGTCCCCGGGCACGGGGAGGTGTGCGGCAAGTCGTATCTGCGGGAGCAGCGCGCGTTTATCAGGGAGTGGATCGACAGGGTGAAGGAAGCGGTCGGACTGGGCTGGTCCAAGGAGGAGGCGGTCCGCGAAATTTCCTTTGCCGACCGGTATCCCATGTCGCCGGGCACGGAGGACCTGATGCAAAACGTGCAGAAGAACAACGTCTCCTATCTATACGATCTTTTGAAGGCGGAGCAGGAACGGGCCAGCCCGGACGAGGCTCCCGCGGCCCCATAAAACAGAATCTTGCGGAGGTGAAAAGAAATGAAAGAACTGGTAGTCAGCAAGGAAGTGTTTATAACCGAGGATTTTTCCCAGGCGATGAGGGTGGGGGACGTCCTCTACCTTTCGGGAATCACGGCACGCAATGAAAAGGGGGAAATCCTGGAGAAAGACTTTGAGGCGCAGACGGTCCGGATCTTCAAAAACATCGAAAATATCCTGAAGGAGGCCGGGGCGGTCCTGGACGACGTCATCAAATTCACCGTGTATCTGAAGGACATCAACAACCTGGGCAAATTCCGGGAGCTCAGGAACCAATACTTTTCGGCGCCGCGTCCCCCCAGCACGGCCGTCGAGGTAACCGGTCTGGTTCCGGGCGCGATTGTGGAAGTGGAAGTGATCGTGGATTGCGGAAAGCGGTAACGGCTTTTCAGCGGCCGCGCGCGGCCTGCCGGAGGGAGGGAAGGTATGAAGGATGACATCAGGCTGACTTTGGCCTGCGGCGATTACGACCGGACCAGGCCGTTGTGGGACGGTTCCGTGCGGCCGGAAGGAATTTCGCTGAACTGCATCGTGCTGGAGCCGAATGAAATCTTCCGGCGGATGCTGAAGGAGGAGGCATTCGACGTTTCGGAGATGTCGCTTTCCAATTACATTACGGAGTGCGGCAAAAATCCCCGCCGCTTTGTGGCCATCCCGGTTTTCCTGTCCCGCGCGTTCCGGCACTCCAATCTTTACGTCAACAGGCGGTCGGGCATCCGGGAGGCGCGGGACCTCAGAGGGAAACGGATCGGCGTCTCCGAGTACCACACTACCCTGGCGCTGTGGCTCCGGGGGATTCTGCAGGAGGAATACCAGGTTTCTCCGGCGGAGGCGGAATGGTTCACCGGCGGCGTCGAGGCGCCCGGTCCCGACGACCGGATGGGAGATTTCACGCCGCCTCCGGGCGTCAAAATCCACAGACCCCCCCCCGGCAAATGCCTGAGCGGCATGCTGAGAGACGGCGAACTGGACGTCCTGCTGAATCCCCGCAAGCCCGGCTGTTACGACGGCCGGGAGATCGCGAGGCTGTGGGAGAACTACCGGGAAATGGAAACGGATTACTATGCCCGGACCAAAATTTTCCCGATCATGCACGTCGTCGTCATCAAAAGGGAAATTTACATGAAGCATCCCTGGGCGGCCCAGAGCCTCTATCGCGCGTTCACCCGGGCAAAGGAGACCGCGATCACAAAATTGACCCGGATGGGCACACTGCCGGTGACCTTGCCCTGGGCGTTTTCGGAAGCGGAAAGGGCCATGGACCTGATGGGAAGGGACTTCTGGCCATACGGGGTGGAGGCCAACCGGCACGTCCTTGAGACGATGCTGCGGTATGCGAAGGAGCAGGGCCTGTGCCTGCCCCGGATCACGGTGGACGACCTCTTCCCCGCAAAGATCGCCGATTAAAGCGCGGCACGAGCCGGAAGCCGACGCTCGGATACGCTTTTGCAAAGTATCGATCAAATCTGGAACCCTGCTTTTGAAAGGAGTTATCACCCATGTTAAAAAAAGTTTTCGCTGTTTTGGCAGCACTTGCCCTGATTCTATCGCTGGCCGCGTGCGGCGCTTCCGGCGGACAGCCGGCCGCGCCCGCGCCTTCGTCCGCAGATGCGCCGGCCGCCCCGTCTGACACGGAAGCTCCCGCGCAGCCCGTCCCGGACGGCGCCGTCACGCTGAAATTCGGACACGTCCTCGCGCCCGGAACCCCGCAGCACCAGGGCATCGCCAAGTTTGAAGAGCTGGTTGAGGAGCGGACCAACGGCGCCGTTCAGATCGAGATCTACCCCTCGTCCCAGCTGGGAGATGAGCGCGAGCTCATCGAGGGAATGCAGATGGGCACCGTCGACGGCTACCTTGGCTCCACCGCCACCATGACCGCCTGGATTCCCGATTTTATGGTATTCGATATCCCCTTCTTATTTGACGGCTATGAGCATGAGTACAAGGTCATGGACGGTCAGCTGGGCAACAAGCTGAAGGAGGAGTGCCTCCCGCTGGGGATCCACATCCTGACCCTCTCCGACGCGGGCTTCTCCAACATCATCAACAACGGGCATCCTATCGAAAAGCCCGAGGATGCGAAGGGGATGAACATCCGCGTGATGGAGAGCCCCGGACTGATCGCCTATATGAACGCCTTGGGCGCGAACCCCGTCCCGATGGCCATGAGCGAGGTCTTCACCGCTCTGCAGAACGGCACGCTTGACGGCGGGACCTGGCCGGTCGTCGTCGCATACTTCAACAAATTTTACACGACGACCGACTATATGACGCTGGTCGATCCCCTTCCGACCTCCATCATGACGGCCATGAGCGAAAGCGCCTGGAACAGCGTCCCGGAGGAATACCGCGACATCCTGACGCAGGCCAGCGTGGAAGCCACCGCCTACCAGCGCCAGGTTCTTGCCGAAAGCATCGACAGCCTGACCGCTGTGATGGAAGAGGAGGGCGTCACCATCATCCGCCCCGACCGCAACGTCTGGAAGGACGCCCTGCAGCAAAAGTGCCTGGACGCTATGGTTCCCAAGTATGTACCGCAGGAACTGATCGACTTGGTGAACGCGGACAAGGTATAAACGGATACAGGACCGCGGAAAAGACCGGGCCGGGGCGGCGTTCAGGCAGCTGACGCCCCCCGGCTCCGGGCGCGGGCGAACAGATCACACTCTGGGAGGTTCCTTATGCAAGTGGAAAACGAGTCCGGGGGATCCGGAATCATCCGATTGATTGACAAGTATCTGGACCTGTTTGAAATGACGATGTCCGCCCTCGCCCTTTTGGGTATGACCGTCTCGGTCCTGCTGGCCATTGTCCTGCGCTATGTGCTGAAGGTCCCCAATATCGCGGGCGAGGAGATCTCGCGCTATCTTCTGGTGACCATCGTCTTCATCGGCATCAGCATGTGCGTGCGCACGCGGAGCCATATGGGCGTCACCATCTTCGTGGACAAGCTGCCCGGCTGCCTGCGCCGCGTTGTCATGGCCATCGCGGATGTCATCACAACCGTAACGCTCGGCTTTATCAGCGTCCTGAGCTGGCTCTATGTTGCCAGCAGCCTGGCCCGCCCGCAGTACAGCGTGACGACCGGCATGCCCATGGCCGTCATCTATACGGTCATGGCGCTCGGCCTGACGCTCTCCGCGCTGCGGTCGGCCATGCTCTTCTGGAGCGACTATCTCACGGCCACCCATCCGCTGGGAGGCCAGAAAGGCGGGGATGCCCTATGATGGTTACGCTTATCTTCGGGGTTTTCGTTCTGGTCCTGCTCATCGGCTGCCCGATCGCCATCGCCCTGCTGCTCGGCGGCATCGTGCCGATCATGACCCTGACCGACATCCCCCTCGGAATTGTCGTGCAACGCCTTTTTTCGTCCGCCAACAGCTATTCGATGATGGCCGTCCCCTTCTTTATCCTGGCCGGCAACCTGATGGATACCGGCGGCGTTTCCAAGCGGCTGGTCAACCTGGCGCGCTCACTGGTGGGCTGGCTGCCCGGCGGGCTGGCCGTGGTGTCCTTTCTCGCCTGCGCGTTCTTCGGGGCCATTTCCGGCTCCGCTCCCGCGACGGTGGCGGCCATCGGGTCGATCATGATTCCCTCGATGAAGGAGGATGGGTACCCGATGCCCTTTATCCTGGCCACCATTGCCAGCGGAGGCTGGCTGGGGGTTATCGTACCGCCCAGCATCCCCATGGTGCTCTACTGCATCTCGGTGGGCAGCGTGGCGATCACCGACGTCTTTCTCGGCGGGTTTATCCCCGGCTTTCTGCTCGCAGGCGGCATGTCGGTGTACGCCGTCCTCTGGGGCAGGAAGCACATGCGGCATGCCACCAGAAAGTTTTCCCTGAAGGAGGTCGGCCGCTCCTTTGTCGACGCGCTGTGGGCGCTGGGCATGCCCGTCATCATCCTGGGCGGCATCTATCTGGGCATCTTCACGCCGACCGAGGCGGCCGTCGTCGCCGTGGCCTACGGGCTGCTGGTGAGCACCTTTATCTACCACCAGCTCACCTTCAAGGGGCTTTTGCAGATTGTCCGCCGCACGGTCATCACCACCAACATCTGCATGTTCATCGTCCTGTCGTCGACCGTGTTCGCCGCTATTATGACACGGGAGCAAATCCCCGTCATTGTGGGCAACGCGATTATGAGCGTGGCCTCCAACCGGTTCATGTTCTACCTGCTTGTCACCCTGCTCCTGCTATTTGTCGGCACCTTTATGGAGACCATTCCGGCCATCATGATCCTTGCGCCTATCCTGACGCCCATGCTCGGCGCCTACGGCATCAATCCGGTCGCCTTTGGCGTCATCATGGTCATCACCCTCGGCATCGGCATGCTCACCCCTCCCGTCGGCATCAACCTTTACACGGCGGTCAGCCTCTGCGGGGAAAAGGTGGAACGGGTCATCAACCGGCACCTGTTCGCCTATATCGGCTGCGCGCTCGTCGTGCTGGCCCTGCTGATTGTATTTGAGGATATTATCATGTTCCTGCCGAATCTGCTCAGGTAGCGGCCGCAAGGTTTACGGGCCGTCCGCCCTCGGATTCAATATAAAAACGCACTGCAATCGGTCCGATTGCAGCGCGTTTTTTTGTTTCCTAGTTGTCCTTCGCGCCCGCCTCTTTTGCAAGGGACGCCTCCGCCAGCAGGTACGCCCCCAGCGCGGAAAGCGGCGCGCCGCCCTCCGGCTCATAGGTCCGCACGCTCCGCCAGCAGCCCTCCTGCTCCATCAGGTCGGCAAACGCTTCGCGGAAGGGGCTCTTCCCCGCCACGATCACCCGGGCATCCGGCCCGCAGGTGATTGCCGCGGTATGCCGAAGCGCATACAGGTCGTTTTGCAGCGCCGCCCCGAGGATGAAGTTCGCGATCAGCGTGTGGTCCTTCACCGCGAACTGGTTCAGGATCCGCCCGGAAAAGCAGGCGCGGCTGAGTCCGACCTTCTGCGCGGCCCGGCAGCCGCGCAGAACCATCTCCCGGCGGTAGGTGTCCGCCTCCACAAAGGTGCGCTTCACCGAATCCGCGATAATCGTATCGTGCATGATCGAGGCGAGCAGCTCCCCGGTTATGGTGGTCAGGCAGCCGGTGATCCTCCCGTCCGCCCCGACGGCGACAAATTTGGTGTGGGAGCCCGGAAGGACGAGGACCGCCTCCCCCCGCACTCCAAGCCTTTCGATGAGAGCGCAGGCCTCCACCTCCTCCCCGCGCATGATATCCATCGCCTCAAAGGATTCGAGGGAAACCCCGGGGACACGGTTTTTGACGCCGGGGATGAAATAGATCGGCAGCGGGCAGACGTCAGGGACACGGACGGGCGTCAGCGACGCGGAGAGCTCCTCCAGCCCGACGGGGGCCGTCAGATGCGGGACCTCCACCAGCCCGACGTCGGCGGTGATCATCCCGCTCGCCATGACGCGTTCCACCTGTTCCCACGCGGCGGCGTTCCGGCGCAGGAGCTCCTCCAGGCATCCCCGGACCGCCTCCTTCAGCTGTCCGTTGTGCCCGTCAGCCGCCGTACACCGGACCCCCACGCCGCTTTTCGCCATGTCCACGACATGGCGGTCCATATCCCACAGGACCGCCCTCGTATTGCTGGTTCCGGAATCGATCGTCAGAATATAGCGTTCCATTGCGTCACCCCTCACCCGATGCGGCAGCGGAAACCGCGCGGCACAGCCTGCGGGCGGCATCGGTCAGCAGCTGGTACTGCCCCGAACGGATCGCGGGCAGCGAGACCAGCGTCCCGCCGACCCCAAGGCAGCAGGCGCCCGCACGCAAAAAGTCCGCCGCGTTTTTGTCGTCAATGCCTCCGACGGCGGAAAAGCGGATATGCCCCAGCGGCCCGCGCAGCGCCTTGAAATAATCGAGGCCGAGCAGCGCCGCGGGGAACAGCTTGACGATGTCCGCGCCGCAGCGATGCGCTTCCACCGCCTCGGTGGGGGTGAACGCCCCCGGCATCGAGACCTTCCCAAGCTCCTTGGTGCGGCGGACGACCAGCGGGTTGGTGTCGGGTGAGATGATGTACTCCGCGCCCGCCTCAACCGCGAGATCCACCTCCTCCGGCGCGAGGACGGTCCCCGCCCCCAGCAGGAGTTCCCCGTCCATCCGTTCCCTCAGCAGGCGGATGGATTCCAGCGTCCGCGCGGTTCCGTCCGCCCTCGTGTGGTCGAAGGTGATTTCCAGCGCGCGGATTCCGCCCGCCGCGAGCGCGCGCGCCGTGTCGACGATTTCCCCGGGACCGACGCCGCGCACAATGGCGACCAGCCGGCCGGACAGGAGCTCCCGCAAGACCTTTTCCATCTTTCCCTCCTAATCCTGCTCCTGCTTGGAGCGCAGCAAATCCAGATAGTTATACAGGGTATAGCGTGAAATCCCCAGGTATTCGCAGACGCGCTCGCTCGACTTTGTGATCAAAAACGCGCCCTTGCTGTCCAGGTATTCCAGGAATTTGAGCTTATCCGCCCGGTCCATATGCTCCGGCGTCTTGTCGATCGGGAGCTGCGCCTCCTGGATCAGACATTCGAGCAGGCTCTTCACGTCGGTGGTGAAGAACTCCCGCACCTCGACCGCCGGATCGCCCGTCCCGTTATAGTTGTGCAGGAACTTTTCAAACGCGAGCGATTCGGTGATGTCCATATTGATGCAGAGGGAACCGATGATCTTCCCGTCGTCGTCACGCAGGAACTGCGTGGAGGAGCGCAGGATCTTTCCGGTATCGGTTCGGGTGATGTAATTGTAGCGGTTTCCGTTTTTGGTGTTCCCGCTCAGGACCTCGAGCCCCAGATTGTTCCCGCAGTCGCCGATCTTGCGGCCGGTGATGTGGCCGTTGCGGATATCGACAATCGTATGGTTATAATCCTTTGTCAGGTCGTGCAGCACAATTTCGCAGTTGCTTCCATATTGGGCCTCCAGCATCGACAGCAGGTCCCGCCAGAAGGTAAACTCCTCGCTGATCAGTCGCAAATCAGTCTCCCCTATCCTCGAAAAATTTTACCGCTCAAACAGCCGATTTGTTATGGAATATTATAGCAAGTTCAAAACAAAAAGTAAAGTGTTTCCCACAAATATTCAAGACAAAAAGTTTTTCTCCGCTTACATGAAATGGACGATTTCCATAAAAGAAATGATTAATTTTCAATTTTTTTGAATATTATATTGACATATCCAGTCAATAAAACTATAATGGCCTCAAAGAATAAAGATAATTTGTTCGGTTTACAAGACAAATTGTCAGCTTATTAAGGGGGTCCAACCATGACCAATGTGGAAAAAAAGCTGTCGGAACATCACATCACGCTGCCCGACTGCCCCGTGCCGGTCGCGAGCTACATCCCGGCCCAAACCGCGGGGAATTTAGTCTTCGCGTCCGGGCAGGCGGCCACCGTTGACGGGAAGCTGCTCTACGCCGGAAAGGTCGGCACGGAGATTTCGCTCGAGGACGCCTACCAGTCGGCGCGCATCGCGGCGATCCGTTGCATCAGCGAGCTGCGCTCGGTCGCCGACCTCGACCGGCTGCGCATCGTCCGTGTGACCGGATTCGTCAACGCGGACCCCGATTTTACCCAGCAGCCCCGTGTGGTCAACGGCGCCTCCGAGCTCTTTGAGCTGGCGTTCGGCGAAAAGGGCCGCCATTCCCGCATCGCCATCGGCGCCGGCTCCCTGCCCGACGGGGCGTCGGTCGAGGTCGACGTCGTCGCCTATCTCGAACCGTAAGGGGCCGCCATGCGCCGCTGTACAGACAGCGTGCGGGACGCCATCCACCGCACGGTTTCAAAAAAGCGGGTGGCCGAGCTTGCCAGCCGCCTGATCCGGGAGCGCAGCGACCTTTCCGGGGATATGGAGTACGGCGCCGGGCAGCTCCTGATGCGGATCGCGGCGGAGATGGGGCTCGAAGCGGAGGAGCAGCCGGTCGAGGGCCGGCGCTCCAACATCCTCATCCGCATGCGGGGCGCCCCCGGCGGCAAGACCCTGCTCTACAGCGGGCACATCGACGTGGTCCCGCCCGGCGCGGAGGAGCTTTGGCACTCCCCGCCCTTTGAGCCGCAGGTCCGCGGGGACCGGCTCTACGGACGCGGCGCCTGCGACATGAAGGGCAGCATCGCGGCGATGCTCCACGCGCTCGAAGTCCTGCGGCAGTGCGCGGTGCCCCTGCGCGGGGAGGTCCTGCTGGCGCTCGACGTGGACGAGGAGACCAGCAACAAAGGGATGCGCCGCCTGCTGGAGTCGGGCGTCCGGGCTGACGCCTGCATCGTCGGGGAACCCACGGATTTGGAAATCAACCTGGGACACAAGGGCGTGATGGGGCTCTGGCTGACCTTCTCAGGCCGGCGGGCGCACGCCTCCCGCCCGGAAATGGGCGTCAACCCGATCGTGCACGCGGCAGAAATGGTCAAAAAAATCCGGGCGTTCCAGTCCGGCACGCTCGACAAAAGGCAGTCCCGCCTGCTCGGCCACTCCACCATGACGGTGACCATGCTCCAGGCGGGAAGGGAGCTCAACTCTATCCCCGAACGGTGCGATATGCGCGTCGACAGGCGCTACCTGCCCGGGGAAACGGCGGACCAGATTCTGTCGGAGACGCAGCGGCTGATCGATGAAGTTTCGGCTGTGGAAGAGGGATGCCGCTGCACCCTGCAGATGACCACCAACTGCCCGCCTGGCGAGATCGACGCGGAGCACCCGCTCGTCAAAGCCATGATGTCCGCGGTTTCTCCCGGCGAGCCCGAGCGGGCGGCGCTAAAACCCTTTCTGGCAAGCTGCGAGATGGCGATGCTCATGGAGGGGATGGGGATTCCCGCGCTGATCTTCGGGCCGGGCAGCATCCGGCAGGCACACATTACAAACGAGTACGTGGAGCTGGACCAGCTGGCGCGGGGCGCCGAAATCTTCGCCCGGATGGTCGTGGAGTATCTGGGTACCGTACAGGAGGATCATCATGGGTAACTATTCGCTCGTCTGCAGAAGCTGCGGGGAGAGGTGCGAAGGCGACGCCTACCGCTGCCCCTCCTGCGGCGGCATCCTGAACACGGATTATTCGTTCGACCAGCGGGACGCGCTTTGCTCCGCCCTGCGAAACGCCCGGCGGTACTGGGATTACGAGCCATTTTTCCCCATCGGCCGTGAGTGCGAAAAGGTTACGATGGGCGAGGGCTTTACCCCCCTCGTCCCGGCCCCCGGGATCGCCCGGGCTTTCGACATCCGGCAGATGTCCATCAAAAACGAGGGGCTGAACCCCACCGGGACCTTCAAGGACCGCTGCATGAGCATCTCCATCAGCAAGGCGAAGGCGCTCGGCGCGACCGCCGTCGTGATCGGCTCGGCGGGCAACGCGGGCGCCGCGGCCGCGGCCTACGCGGCCCGGGCGGGCATCCCCTGCTATGTCATGGTGCCGGCCTCCACCCCGCCCGAACGGGTCGCGCAGATCCAGCTCTACGGGGCGCGCGTGATCCTCGTGCGCGGCTCGGTGACCGACTGCATCGACCTCATCGCCAAGGTATACCGGGAGCGCGGCTGGCACAACGTGACGACGGCGAGCGCCTACAACCCCTTCCAGGCCGACTCGGAAAAGGCGATCGCCTACGAGATGGCAAAGTCGTCCGGCTGGGAGGTCCCCGACTGGCTCTTCGTCCCGATCGGCGGCGGCGGAATCCTGTCGGGCATCTACCGGGGATACCTCGACCTCTTCCGGCTGGGGCTCGTCAAAAAGCTCCCGCGGATGGTCGGAACGCAGGAGGAGGGCTGCTGCGCGGTCGTCAACGCCTTCCGCGCGGGCAGAACGCCCTCGCAGATCGAACGGGTGGAGAACCCCGCCGGCATCGCCGTCGCGATCGCCGACGCCTACCCGCTCGACGGGGAAACCGCCCTGCAGGCGATCTACGACTCCGGCGGTTACAGCGAATCGGTTTCGTCGGCGGAAATTCTGGAGGCCCAGCGGCTTTTGGGGCGTACCGAGGGAATCTTCGCCGAGGCGGCCAGCTCGACCACGCTGGCCGCGGCAAAGAAGCTGCGGGAAAAGGGCGTCATGCAGAAGGGCGACACTGCCGCCTGCGTCGTCACGGGCAGCGGGCTCAAGGACCTTCAGCTCGCCGCGAGGCACATGCCCCGCCCCGCCGAAGTCGGGATCGACACGGCGCAGCTGAACCGGGTTATCGACGCGATGGAGGCAGCCGTTTGACAGGAAGGGAGAACGGAGCATGAAGATTACTCACAGCATTTCCCTCGCAGCCTCGGGGGATAACGGCCTCGGGCTGACCCACCCGCTCGACTGCAACGCCTGGCTGATCGATTCGGGGGAGGGGCTCATCCTGGTGGACGCCGGGGTGAATCTCGACAACGCCCGAATCGAAGAGGAGATCGCCGCGGATGGATACCGGCTTTCCGACATCCGCTATCTGGTCGTCACGCACGCGCACGCCGACCATGCCGCCGGGATCCCCCACTTCCTCCGGAGGACGGGCGCGCTGCTCGTGGCGGACGCGCACGAGGCGCGCGTGCTCGGGGACCAGCCCCTGCTCGACCGCACGATGGCGGAATACATAGAGGCCGGACTCTATCCGGAGGGCTTCTCCTTCCCCGGCGCGGCCGCCGGGCAAATCGTCGGCGACGGCGAGTGCCTCAGGCTGGGGCGGCTGGAGCTTACCTGCCTGGTCCTGCCCGGGCACACGGGCGGCGGGCTCTGCCTCTACGGCAGGGTGGACGGAAAACAGGTCCTGTTCGCCGGGGACGTTCTCTTTTTTGGCGGCAGGATCAACCTGCTCAGCACCTTCGATTCCGACCTGCTGCGCTACCGGGAGAGCATCCTGCGGCTGGAAGGACTTCCGGTCGACGCGCTCTTCCCCGGCCACCTGCAGCCGGTCCTGAACCGCGCGGACCGTGTGGTCCGGAAAGCCGCCGACGGCTTCCGTTCATTCAGTATCCCGCCGACGCTTTTGTGACGACAGGGAGGGCCGCTATGGAATGGATCAACACGCGCGCCGGGCAGATGCAGAAAAGCCCGATCCGCAAGCTCTTCGACCGCGCGTCCGGGATGCGGGACGTCATCCACCTCGAAATGGGGGAACCCGACCTCCCGACCCCCGCGGGCGCCGTCGAGGCGGCCGACCGGGCCGCGCGGGACGGCAAAACCCACTACACCGCGAACAACGGCATCCCGAGCCTGCGCCGGGCGATCGCCGCTTCCCCGTTTGCCAACGGGCTCTCCTATGACCCCGAAACGGAGGTCATTGTGACGGTTGGCGCGATCAACGCGCTCGCGCTCGCCCTGCTGTGCACCATCGAGCCGGGGGAGGGCATCCTCGTCCAGGACCCCGTCTGGCTGGACTACTTTGAACTGGCGAAATTCGTGGGCGGGGAGGTCCGCCGCATCCGCACCGTCCCCGAGGAGGGCTTCCGGGTCAGCGCCGAGCGCGTCCGGCAGGCCCTGACCCCCAACAGCAAGGTCCTGATGCTGAACACGCCCGGCAATCCCACCGGCGTGGTGCTCAGTCGCCCGGAGCTGGAGGAGATCGCCCGGGTGGCGGTCGAACACGATCTGCTGGTCGTCTGCGACGAGGTCTACCGGACGCTGATCTACGACGGCGTCCCTCCCGCCTCCATCGCGGAGTGTCCCGGCATGAAGGAACGCACCCTGGTCGTCAACAGCGTCTCCAAGGCGTTCGCCATGACCGGTTGGCGCGTGGGCTGCGCGATGGGCCCCGCAAAGCTGATCGCCAAGATGACCCAGCTGCAGGAGTACCTGAACGCCTGCGTCGCCACCCCCTGCCAGTACGCCGCGCAATGGGCTGTCGAGCACTTCGAGACGGCGGACGCCATGCGCGAAATCTACGACGCCCGCCGGAAGGTGATGGTCGCGGGGCTCAATTCCATTCCCGGAATCCGCTGTGCAATGCCCGCGGGGGCCTTCTACGCCTTTGCGGACGTGCGCGCGTTCGGGATGGACACCGCGGTGCTCTGTGAACGAATTCTGGAGGAAGCCCGCGTCGTATGCACGCCCGGTAGTTGTTTCGGCGACTCCGGAGAGGGCTTCATCCGTTTCAGCTACGCAAATTCGGTGGAAAACATCGAGGAGGCAATCCGCCGGCTGCGCACGTTCGCGGCCCGGCTGCCTCACGTGGAATTCTGATAAGAGGAAGGTGGATTCTATGCAAAAGACCGCACTGGTCACCGGCTCCAGCCACGGCATCGGGCGCGCAGCCACCATCCGCCTCGCCGAGGCGGGATATGACGTCGGCGTCACCTACCACAGCCGCGAAGAAGGCGCGCGCGAGGTCGCCGCCATCATCGAGGGCCTCGGAAGACGCGCCGTGACAATTCGGTCGGACGTCTCCGACCTCGAAAGCATCCGGCGGATGTACGACGCCTTCCTCGAGGCCTTCGGACGGATCGACCTGCTCGTCAACAACGCGGGCGTGGGGCTCACCGCCCCCTTCCTCGAGACGACGCCCGAACTGTTCGAGACGGTCATCAACACCGATCTGCGCGGGAACTTCTTCGGCGCGCAGCGCGCGGCGAAGGAGATGATTTCGCGCGGCATCAAGGGCGTGATCATCAACATCTCCTCCAACCACGCCGTCGGCTGCTGGCCCGACTGCTCCGTCTACGCGGCGGCCAAGGCCGGGCTTTCCAAGTTCACGAAAAACTGTGCTATGGAACTCGCCCCCTACGGCATCCGGGTCGTCACCGTGCAGCCCGGCTACACCGACATCGGCTGGGACAAACAGAACCCCATCTGGTCCGCGGAGCCGCGTATCCCGCTCAAGCGGTTTGCCGACCCGTCGGAAATCGCGGACGGCATCGTCTTCCTCGCCTCCGACAAGGCCGCCTACATCACCGGCGCGACCATCGATATCGACGGCGGCGCGCTGCTGGCGTGCGTGCCGGAGAACATGTTCGTTTAGCGGTGGCGGTAAAAGTCGCCCCCGCCAGCTATAAGCAGGCCCCCTGCCTGCGGCTGGAAAACGAAGCGCTGCGCCTGCTGGTGCTCCCCGGGCGGGGCGGGAACATCGCCTCCCTCTTTGATAAGCGCGCCGGCCGGGAGCTGCTTTACCAGCGCCCCGGGGACACCCTCCGTCCGGTCCCCCGCGGGCTGTGCTTTGAAGACGCGGAGTGCGCCGGCATCGACGACATGTTCCCCAACGCCGCCGCGGTGACCGTCGAGGCGGCGGACGGGCGGCGGGTCCGCCTGCCGGACCACGGGGAGGTCTGGTACCGGGCCCTGAGCGCGCGGCGGACGGAGGACGGCGTAAGCCTGCAATACCGCAGCCGCCGGTTTCCCTGTTATTTTGAAAAGCATATCCGTCTCAACGGATCGGAGGTCCGGATGGACTATCTCGTCCGGCATGCCGGCGGGCCGGAGTTCCCCTTCCTTTGGGCCGCTCATCCGCTCTTCCGGGCGGAACCGGGCATGGAGGTCCTCCTGCCCGGCGGGGCGGCGAAAGCGGATATCGCCTGCGCAGAAGGGTTCGTCCCCTCCCGCGTCCGGGAGGCCCCGCTCCGAAGCCTCCCGCTTGAGGGCGGGGGGACCCTCGACCTCACCCGGATGCCTCCCGCGGGAATGGGCTGCAAATATGTCCTTTCCCGGACGGTATCCAAAGGCTGGTGCGCCCTGTGGGCGCCGAAGTCCCGCTACGCGGTCGAGATCACCTTTCCGCCCGACCGGCTCCCCTTTCTGGGAATCTGGATGGACACGCGGGCCGACGGCCCGGAGGAATGGCAGATCGCGCCTGAACCGTCCACACAGAGATCCATCCTCCTGACCGAGCGCAGTGCGGAGGACACCGGCTGGGCGGGAAACGGACGGCAGTTTTCCTGGTGGATCTCCTTCCGCGCGGGGCACGCGCATGGGGCGGCCCCCGGCGGCAGAGGGATCCGGTTTACTCAAGTATGACAGACAGAATGGAGGGATGAGGAATGAAGGAAGAGGCTCAAAAGTCCCCGGCCAAAAACGTCGTGGAGTTCCGGGAGATCTGCAAGTACTTCCCGGGCGTCAGGGCGCTTGACCGGATTTCATTCCGCGCCGAAAGCGGCCAGGTCTATGCGTTCGTCGGAGAGAACGGCGCCGGGAAATCCACGCTCTTGAAAATCCTCAACGGGGACTATACCATGACCTCCGGGGAGGTGCTGCTCAACGGCCGGGAACAGCATTTCACCTGCCCGAAGGACGCGATTGAGGCGGGCATCAGCGTCATCTATCAGGAGCGCCAGGTCATCCTCGACATGACGGTCGCGGAAAACGTCTTTTTGGGGAGCTGGGCGCGCGGGAAGGACCACCTGATCGATTATGGCCGAATGCTCGCGGAGACCCGGAAGGTCATCGAAGAATTCGGCGTCAGCATCGACCCGGCGGCCCGTGTGCGCACCCTCTCCACCGCCCACCAGCAGATGGTCGAAATCATGAAGGCGTACATCCGCAACGCGAAGGTCATCGCGTTCGACGAGCCCACCGCCAGCCTGACCGACAACGAGATCGACGTGCTTTTCCGCATCATCCGGAAGCTGCGCGCGCAGGGGAAGATCGTTTTCTACGTCTCCCACCGGATGAAGGAGCTGGAGCAGATCGTCGACAGGGTGATTGTCTTCAAGGACGGGCAGCTGGTCGCAGAGGTCGACCGGCAGGAGTGCACCAACCAGGATCTCATCCGCATGATGGTCGGCCGTGATCTGGGGGACCTGTTTCAGTCGCTCGAGCGCAGCGAATCCATTGGCGAAACCGTTCTCGAGGTGCGGGATCTCTGCAACTACTATGTGAAAAACGTCTCCTTCGAGCTGCACCGGGGCGAAATCCTGGGCTTTTCCGGGCTGGTCGGCGCGGGGCGCACCGAGCTTATGCGCTCGATCTACGGCGCCGACCCGACCCTCTCAGGGACCGTTCTGCTGGGCGGCAAGAAGATCGAAAACCGTTCGCCCGCGCAGGCCATCGCGAACGGGATCGCCCTCTGCCCCGAGGACCGCAAGGAACAGGGGATCATCCCCACCCTCTCGGTCGGCATGAACATCTCCATCAGCGTGCTGAAGCGGCTGCGCAGCGCGTGCCTGCTGATCGACTCCAAACGGGAGACGCAGCTGATCGAGGGCGGAATCCGACAGTTTAAAATCCGCACGCCGAACGCGCAGAAAAAAATTCTCGAGCTCTCCGGCGGCAACCAGCAGAAGGCGGTCGTCGCCCGCGCGCACGAGACCAACCCCGACGTCATCATTCTGGACGAACCCACCAAGGGGATCGACGTGGGGGCCAAATCGGAATTTTACAAGATGATCTGCGAATACGCCCGGATGGGCAAGGGGGTCATCCTGATTTCGTCGGAGCTCCCCGAAATCATCGGGCTGAGCGACCGGATCATCGTCATGCGGGAGGGCCGCGTCACCGGCGAGGTCTCCCGGGAGGACGCCACGGAGGAACTCATTTTGCAGTACGCCATGCTGGGAGGGGATTGAGCGATGGAGCAGAAAAAATCGTTTTTGAAAAACAGCGGATTCGTGGAAAAAATCGGCCTGATGGTGGCCCTGTTCGTCATCGTCGTGGTCTTTACGGTGATCAACAAAAACTATTTCAGCACCCAGAACCTTTTGAACATCCTCACCTCCGCGTCTCTGACCGGCCTCGTGGCAATCGGCGAGACCTACCTGATCATCGCGGGCCTGATCGACCTCTCGCCCGGCTCGATCGCCGCCTTTTCCTCGGTCGTCGCCGGGCTTTTGCTGACGATGGGCGTGCCAAGCATGCTGATTCTCCCGCTGGTCGTCCTGATCGGCCTGCTGATCGGCTTTTTGAACGGGATGGGCGTCAACAAGCTCAAGCTGGAGCCGTTCATCGTCACCCTCTCGGCCATGTCGATCTTCCGGGGGCTGGGCTATATCCTCTGCGGAGGGAAGCCGGTCTTCATCTCCGACAAATCCTTTACCGACATCGGCTCCAAGCAGGTCCTCGGCATCTTCAACCTGCCGGTGCTGGTACTGATCCTCGCCTTCATCGTCTCCGCGGTCGTCTTGAGCAAAACCTTCTTCGGACGCAGCGTCTATGTGCTGGGCGGGAATAAATACGCCGCCCGGCTGGCGGGCTTAAATCCCGAAAAGATCTCCACCATCCTCTTTATGATCAGCGCGGGGCTCTCCGCGCTCGGCGGCGGACTGCTTGCCGCGCGCATGCAGTCCAGCCAGCCCTCCTCCTGCACCGGGCTCGAATTCGACGCGATCACCGCGTCGGTACTCGGCGGCGTGGCGATGTCCGGAGGTGTGGGTTCGGTCGGCGGGATGATCCTCGGCGTGCTGATCCTCCAGTGCTTCAACACCGGGCTGATCATGGCGCAGGTCCAGGTCTACTGGCAGACCGTGGCGCGCGGCCTGCTCCTGCTGATCGCGCTCGCCTTCGACTTCTACCGCCGCAGCAAGCACCAGAAGAAGATGCTGATGCAGAGCATCGAGGCCGGGCGTTCCGGCGCCAACTAAGTCGTCAGCGCGGCTCTGCCGCGTGGTCACTATCGGTATTAATGAGAGGAGAACTAGTATGAAAAGAACATTAGCCATTCTGCTCGCGTTGGTCATGGCGGTCACCCTGCTGGCCTCCTGCGCACAGCCCGCCCCCGCGGAGCCCGCTCCCGCTTCCGAACCGGCGGCCGCCCCTGAGGCCCAACCCGAAGCCGAGGAGCCGGCGCCTGCCGAAAAGAAGGACGTCGTCATTGCCGGGATCTACAAGTTCGCCGACGCGACCTGGTTTATCAACGAGGGCGTGGCCGCCGGCGAAAAGGTGAAGGAGCTCGGCGCCAAGGATTGGATGTATCTCGACGCCAAGGACGACGGCAACCTCTTCCTTCAGATGGTCGACACTGTCATCGCGCAGAAGGTGGACGGCGTCATCTGCTGCCCGCCCGACCAGACGCTTTCGCAGGTCGCGGTGGAAAAACTGGAGAAGGCCGGCATCCCCGTTCTGGCCGCCGACGACGCGCTGATCGACGACGCGGGCAACAAGATTGCCCCGTGGGTCGGGATCGACGCCTATATGATCGGCCAGGAGAGCGCGAAGTGGATGGTCAACTACATGCAGGAAAACAACCTGGTCGACGATCCCGAGTGCGGCATCATGATCATGACCACCGACACGGTTACCAGCTGCATCCCCCGGTCGGAGGGCCAGCTCGACATCATTGCCGAAATGCTCCCCGATTTCCCTGCGGACCACATCTTCAAGACCGACTATAAAATGGACCTGAACGTGGCGTTCCAGTCCGCCAACGGCGTAATCGTCGCCAATCCGCAGATCAAAAAGTGGATGGTCCTCACCACTGGAGACGAGGGGACCGTCGGCGCGACCCGCGCGATCGAGCAGGCCGGCCTCGCGGACGGCTCCTGCACCGTCGGCCTCGGCGGTTATCTGGCTCCCGCGGAATTCGAGAAGGGCTCCTGCTTCAAGGCCGCCGCGTATTTCTCCGCCCTCGAGGTCGGACGGATCAGCGCGGAGCACATCATGATGATGGTCAACGGTGAGGAGCCTCCCAAGGAGACCGCCGTAAGCTGCATCATGGTCACCAAGGACAACTACAAGGAGGCCATGCCGGAATACCTCCAGTAGGGCTTCCCCATCACGAGAGACTTCCCCTCCTGACGCAAAAGCGGCCCCGCGGCAATGCGGGGCCGCTTTTCCTTTCGTTCCGGTTTTTCTGCGGCAGCCCGACCGGAATTTTGGCGGACCTTTCCAAAAAGCCGCCCCCAACGATTTGGCGGCGGACCGTATCATCCGTCCCAGGCATCCTGCAGCCGGCCGCATTCCCATGCGGTAAAAAACAAAAGTGGTCTGCAACAGCAAGCCCGATACCTTCGGGTTCAGTTCGCACGCCGCCTATCTTCTCGACTATGAGCGCAAAATCCGGGAAATCTTCGCCTGGGTGAACGGAGGGGACGGACCCGCGCTCGTCAACCCGTAAAACCAACCATATCAAAAGAGGCCGCTGAACTTGTTCAGCGGCCTCTTTTTTTAATCCGGTCTATTTCCTCAACGAAAAATGTCCTTCCGGGCAGAGCGAAACGCAGAGCCCGCAGCCGGAGCAGCGCTCCCGGAGGGCTCTGACGCGGCCCTCCTCCCGGACGATCGCGCCGTCCAGGCAGGCGGCGGCGCAGGGGCAGCCGCCGCCTGTGCAGCCCTGCACGCAGGGGGAATCCATCGAGACGTGCAGCTGCCGGGGCAGGATTTCCTCAAAGGGGGAGAGGGAATCCAGCGCAATCCCGCGCAGCTCTTCGACCGAGCCGTAACGGTGCTCCCTCATCCACATCTCCAGGTCCTCCACCGTCCGGGTAATCCGGTCGTATCCCTCCAGCAGGACCGCCGAGCCCAACTGGACAACGGAGGCCCCCAGCATGAGGAATTCCAGCGCGCTGAGCGCGTCCTCCACTCCACCCATCGACGCGATCTGGCAGTCCGCGAGCTGGCTGAGCATGGCGGTCGCGGCCAGGGAAACCGGACGGATGTGCGGTCCGGAATACCCGCCGATCGTGGGCGTCCGGGAGCGGCCGCGCTCGACGTCCACCCCAATGAGCCCGGAGAGGGTTTCAATCGCGCTGACCGCCTTCGCCCCGGCGCGCTCCACCGCCTGGACGAACTCCCGGGAGGACGCCGCATGGTGCGGCAGCCGCACCATCACGGGGACGGAAACCTTTTGGGTGACCTGCCGGATCATCTCGTAGATTTCATGCGGGTGGATGGCGATGTTCTCCATCTTGGTCCCGATGGGGGTGAAGCAGCAGAGCTCCAGCGCGTCCGCGCCGAAGCGTTCCACCGCCGTGGCGGTATAGGCCAGCTCGGAGGGGGTGCCGCCGCGGATGTTGCCGATCAGGAAGCTGTCCCCCTTCCGCACCTGTGTCAGCTCCCGCTCCAACTGCTCGAACGACAGCGTGCTGTAGAGCGTCGTGTTGAGGAGCCGCCCCTCCTGCCGGTAGATGCGCGGCCGGAGAAGCTGGCTCTTTTCCAGCGTGATGGTCTCGGTGACGACGGCGGCCGCGCCCGCGTCAATCGCCTTTTGGATCGACGCGGCGTCCCGTGACCAGGGACCGGCCGCCACGATGACCGGATTCTTCAGGGGCAGACCCATGAATTCAACCGATGTGCGCATTCCGCTTCCCCTCCCCTCACTCGAACTGCTCGTAGATGTTCTTCTTGTTGCCGCAGGACTTGCGGATCTTCAGCTTGGATTTCAGCACGATCTCCTGCGTTTCGATGTCGTAGAGCTCGCTGTTTTCGACGAGGTCGATCAGCCGCCGGGCGGCCACCGTCCCCAGCCGCTCATAGGGGTGTTCCACCGTGGTGAGCGCCGGGCATACGACCGTGGCCATCTCGGAATCCGTGAAGCCGGCGACCGCCAGCTGGCGGGGAATCGCGAGCTTTTCCTCCTGCGCCGCCTTCATGATGCCGATCGCGATGCCGTCGCCGGCGGCAAAAAACGCCTGCGGCAGGGCCTCGCCCTCCGCGAGCATCTCCTTCAGGACGATGTACCCGCCCCGCACGCTGTCCTCCGTTTCCAGGATGGGGCAGCCGCCCGCTTCCAGGCCGCCCACGGCGAGCGCCTGCAAAAAGCCCGCCGTAATCTGCGGCTTTTCCGGGTAGTCCGCCTCGGTCTGCACGAGCGCGATGCGGGTGTATTTCATATCGATCAGGTGGGCGGTGAGCTTCGCGGCGGCGTCCTGGAAGTTGATGCTGCAATTGTTTTCGCTCTCCGCGTCAGCGCACTTCCCGACCAGGACGACGGGGATCCCCGCCTGGCGGAGCGGCCCGAGTTCCGGCGGGGCTTCGGAGCCGCGCACCAGAATCACGCCGTCCGGCCGGGCGGCCGCGACCGCGCGGACAGCGCCGTTCTCCCCGCCCCGGAAGCCGCTCGTCTCGCAGATCGTCAGCTGATAGCCGTTGGCCTGCAGGACCTGGCGGATGCCGGAAAGGATGCCGTAATACCGCGGCAGGACCGGAACGATCAGGACGACGGCGCCGGTCTTTTTCCGGGGCGGCTTGGCGGCCAGCTTGGGCGAATAGTTGCAGGATTCCAAGATTCCCAAAACGCGCTCCCTGGTCTCGGGCGCGACGGTTTCGGGATGGTTGATGACGCGGGAAATGGTGGCGATGGAAAGCCCCGCCTGCCGCGCGATCTCCCGGATATTCAAAAGCTTCACCTGCCGTTTCTGGGACGCATCAAGTCTTTTTTCCATCTTAACACAGCAATCCCTTTTCATCAAGTATTCTGCGGAAAGTTTCCGGGTAATCATTGAAACACAATATAGTAACACCGATATGTTACATCAAAAACAACATGACAAATCCAAGCCGTTTAAAAATCTCCTCCGGAATAATTGTGCAAAATTTGCCCAAATTTAAGCATTTTCCATAACAAAAGCGCGGTTATTTCTGTCGATGTAACGATTGACAGGATTTTGGCAATGTGGTATTTTGTAAATGTAACAAGTTTATTTGTTACATTTCATTTTCATCCGCGGGTCTGCGCGCGAATTCCCGCGGCGTGCGCCAAAAAGCTGATTATGTGTGTGCCACGAGTCATTCGTGGGTAAGGAGGAAACCGATGATGAAAAAAATCGAAAACGGCTATGGGCTGAACCAGTGCCCGCCGCTGCGGGAAGCGATCCCGCTCGGCTTCACCCAGCTGCTCGTCCTGCTGCTGAACACCGTCCCGATTCCGCTGCTGATCGGCGGCGGGCTCGGGCTCTCCGCCTCTGAAATCACCATCCTGATCGCCGCCTGCCTCTTTGTCGCCGGTATCGGCAGCATTATCCAGTCGATCGGCGTGGGCCCCGTCGGCGCGCGGCTCCCGGTCTTCCTCGGCAACAGCTTTGTCTTTGTCGCGCCCGGCATCGCGATCGCCGCCCAGCATGGGCTCGACACCTTTACCGGCGCCTGCCTGGTGGGAAGCCTCCTCTGCCTGCTGATCTGGGGCGGTCTCTATAAACAGATTGCGAAGCTCGTCAAGCCCTACATCTCCGGCACGATCGTCGCCATCCTGGGCATCAGTCTGTGCGGCGTGGCGATCGGATACTGCGCGGGCGGAACGGGGAGCGCCGACTACGGTTCCCTGAGCAACTACCTGCTGGCCGCCGGCACCATCCTGCTCACCCTGCTCATCCAGCGCTTCACCACGGGCTTTGTGCAGAAATGCGCGGCGCTCTTCTCGATGGTTGTGATGACCGTCGTCTATGGGTTCATGGGCAGGCTGGACTTCTCCGAAATCATCAACGCCGCATGGTTCCGTGTGCCGCAGCCGCTGCATTTCGGCATCCGGTTTGAACTGGGCACCATCGTCACGGTGACCTTCCTCTGCCTGGTCGCGCTGCTGGAGCTGCTCGGCGACCAGACCACCGCGGCCAACCTGGCCGAAAACCGCCTGCCGACCATCAAGGAGCAGCGCGGCGGCATCCTGGCGCAGGGCGTGAGCAGCGTGCTGGGCTCCCTCTTCAACCTCTGCCCCACCATCTCCATCAGCGCAAATATCGGCCTCTGCGGCCTCACCGGCGTCACCAGCCGCTTTATCACCGCAATCACCGGCATCCTGATCATGCTCTGCGGCATCTGCCCGAAAATCTGCGCCATCTTCACCCTCATTCCCAACGCCGTGCTCGGCGGCGTGGCGCTGATGACCTTCGGCGTTATCATCCTCTCCGGCATCAACATCCTCAAGAACTGCGAGATGGGCAACCGCGAAACCACGATCGTGGGGATTTCGCTGGCGGTCGGCATCGGGTTCAGCGCGGTGGCCGACAGCCTCGCGGCCTTCCCCTTCTGGGTCACCTCGATGCTCAGCGGCCTGCCCGGAACCGCCATCACCGCCATTCTGCTCAGCATCCTGATCCCCGCCGAGAAGAAGGCGAAAGACACCGTATCAGAATAGGGAGGCCATTATGAAAACCATCCTTTACCAGAACGCCGACTGGATTTTGACGATGGACGGCGACCGCCGCCGCTACCGCCACGGCGACCTGCTGATCCGCGGCAACGAAATCCTTGACGTCGGCGAGCGCCTCGCGGAAAAGCACCGTGAGGCCGGCCCCATCGACGAGGTGGTCGACGCCTCCGGGCGCGTCATCCTCCCGGGGTTCGTCAACGTCCACCACCACACCTGGCAGTCGCTCATCCGCAACATCAACGTGGCAAACGGGCTGGTGCTCGAGCCGTGGCTCCAGGTAATGTTTGAAATCTTCAAGGACCTGACCCCGGAGGTCGCCCGGGCGGGCGTTTACGCCGGGCTCGGCGACGCGCTCAAAACCGGCTGCACCACCTCCAACGACCTCTTCTACCCCCATCCGGTGGAGGGGCTCGTGGAGGCGACGATTCTGGCGGCGGAGGAGATCGGCATCCGCTTCCACCCCAACCGCGGCTTTGAATCGCTGGTGAGCAATATCGTCCCCCCGGAAATCATCAGCACGCCGGAGGAGATCATCGCGGATACCGAGCGCCTCGTGAAGCGCTACCACGACCCGTCGCGGTTTTCCATGTGCCGGGTGGGCGTCGCGCCCAGCATGCCGCAGTACGGCACCCTCGAAAGTCTGCGCACCGCGCTCGACCTCGCGGAAAAATACGACCTGCTCGTGCATGGGCACCTGGCGGAAAGCCGCTACGAGACGGAGTTCACCCTCGAAAAATTCGGCTGCCGCCCCTTTGAATGGTTCCGGCAGCACGACCTGCTCGGCAGCCGCTTCTATTACGCGCACTGCGTCCACATCAACGAGGAGGAGGTGCGGCAGATGGCGGAGACAAATACCGGCATCGCGCACTGCCCCATCTCGAACATGTTCCTCAATTCGGGCGTGAGCCCCGTGCCCGCGTATCTCAAGGCGGGCGTCAGCCGCATCGGCCTCGGCGTGGACGGCGCGGCCAGCAGCAACTCCTCCAACATGATGGAGGAAATCCGCAGCGCCTATCTCGTCAACCGGCTCACCTGGGGCCGGGACGCCGTCGGGCCGGAGGAGATCCTCTACCTCGCCACGGCCGGCGGAGCCAAAACGCTCGGCCGCGACGACATCGGCTTCCTCGCGCCCGGAATGGCGGCCGACCTGGTCGTCATGGACTGGAACCAGCTGCAGTATGCCGGCGGGTGCAACGACCCCGCCGCCTGCATCGTCATCAGCGGCGACCCCCGCATGGTGAAGGACGTCGTCGTCAACGGGGAAACCGTCGTCAGGGACGGCAGGCTGACCCGCATCGACGAGACTGAAACGTGCGGGCTCGTCAACCGCGTCGGCAAGGAACTGCTGACGAAGGCGTCCATCCGGGAACCCCGGTTGAAAGCCGACTTGGTTTGACCTCCTCTCATTCACGATATCGCCCCGCAAGGAAGCACACCCTCCGCACATTCTTTGGAATGTGCGGAGGGTGTGCCTCTGCATGGCGGGGG
>NZ_CABUCJ010000009.1 GCF_902490045.1 uncultured Anaerotruncus sp. | reverse complement strand
GGCGGCGGCCTTTTCGCGCGGGGACCCGCTGCTTTTCGCCGACGAGCCCACCACCAACCTCGACCTCGACGGCATCGAAATGCTGCAAAAGCAGCTCTGCGGCTACCGCGGCGCGGTGGTGCTCGTCTCCCACGACCGCGCGCTGCTCGATCGGGTGTGCACGGCGGTCTGGGCGATCGAGGAGGGGACGGTGCGGGTCTTTCCCGGCGGCTATTCGGCGTGGATCGCCGAGCGGGACCGGGAGAGGGCCTTCCGCCAGTTTGAGTATGACCGGTACCGCTCGGAGAAGGCCCGCCTGCTGGCGGAGGCGCGCAGTCTGCGGGAGCAGGCGCGCGGGATGCGTAAAATGCCCCGCCGCATGGGGCTCAGCGAGGCGCGGCTCCACAAGGGTACCGCCTCGATTCCCCAGGGCACGGTGGAGGCGCGTGCCAAAATGCTCTCCCGGCGTGCGGAACGCCTGGAGGTCTGGGAACGGCCCGAGGACTTGCCCGAGGTGCGCATGGTGCTCGGCGCGGCGCATCCCGTCACCGCCAAAACCGCCGCGCGCATCGAGGGACTGACCGTCCGCTACGGGCCGCACACGGTCCTGAAAAACGCCTCCTTCTCCCTGCCCACCGGCAGCCACACCGTCATGCTCGGCCCCAACGGCGCGGGCAAGACGACCCTTCTGGAGCACCTGATGCGCGGCGGGAAAGCCGCTCGGTTCGCCGATGGAGTGAAGGCGGGGTACTTTTCCCAAAATCACGAGGTACTCGATCCTCAAAAGACGGTGCTCGAAAACGCACGGGCCGATTCCCCGCTCGCGGCGCACGAGGTGCGCACCATCCTCGCCAATCTCGGCATTGCCGGGGACGATGTGTACAAAGCCGCGGGGACCCTTTCAGGCGGGGAGCGGGCCAAGGCGGTCTTCGCGCGGCTGCTTGCCTCCGACTGCAACCTGCTCGTCCTCGACGAACCGACCAACCACATCGACCTCTATACCGCCGAGGCGCTCGAGGGCCTCCTTCAAAAGTGGCAGGGCACTCTGCTCGTCGTGACCCACGACCGCCGCCTCGCCGAACAGGTCGCGGGGCGTCTGCTCTTCGTCGAGAAGGGCGGCGTCACCGCCTTTGAGGGCGGCTGGCAGGCGTGGCGGGACGAGCAGGCGCGCCGCGCCGCCCCGCGCGACGAGGGACTCGACGAGCTTATCGAACAGATGCGCCGCGCGGCGGAGTTTTCTTAATTATCCGCTCGGGGAGCGGCGGGGGTTTTCACGGGAATTGCCGCTTCCCAAGCGGCAGAAAATACGAACGCGTGCCGCCGCGCGCCTGTTTTAGATATTCCGTCCAGAGGCCGGACAAAAGTCCGGAAAGACAAAAAGAGGGACCGCACGGTCGTGCGGTCCCTCTTTTTTAAAAAATCAAACAAGCTCGATGATAGCCATCTCTGCGGCGTCACCGCGGCGAGGTCCGATCTTGACGATCCTGGTATAGCCGCCCTTGGTCTCTTTGTACTTCGGGGCGATCTCGTCGAAGAGCTTCTTCGCAACGTCCTCCTTCGTGACAAAGGAGAGCACCTGACGCTTGGAGTGGAGATCGTTGGTTTTCGCCGTTGTAATCATCTTCTCGGTCATCGCGCGGACTTCCTTTGCGCGGGTGACGGTGGTTTCGATCTTGCCGTTTTCGAGCAGGAAGGTAACCATCGCCCTGAGCATCGCCATTCTGTGGCTGGAAGACCGGCCGAGTTTCCTGGTTCCTGGCATTCTGTTTCACTCCTTACCCAATGCTTTGAGATTCCCGCCCGTTAACAGCCCGGACGGGGTTGGGCCGCGGGGCGCGGCCGGTAAATTCAGTTGTCGTCGTCCTTAGAAAGGTCGAATCCCAGTGACTGTAACTTCCAGATGACCTCTTCCAGCGATTTTTTGCCGAGGTTCCGGACCTTCATCATCTCGTCGGGGGACTTGTTGATGAGGTCTGCCACGGTATTGACGCCGGCCCTCTTCAGACAGTTGAACGCGCGAACAGATAAGTCAAGCTCTTCAATGGTCATCTCAAGGAGTTTATCCTTGCCGGTATCCTCTTTCTTGTCCATGATCTCGGTCGCACTCACCTCGTCGGAAAGATCGACAAAGTGATTGAGTTGCCTATTGAGGATCTTGGCCGCCAGACTGACCGCCTCCTTCGCGGAGATGGTGCCGTCCGTCCAGACTTCCAGCGTTAGTTTATCGTAGTCGGTTATCTGTTCCACGCGGGTGTTTTCCACCGTGTAGTTGACTTTGAGCACGGGGGTATAGATGCTGTCCACGGCGATGGTGCCCACCGGGGCTTTTTCCAGCTCGGTGTGCTTGTTGCGCTCGGCCGAGACGTATCCCTGGCCCTTCTTGAGCGTGATCTCCATGGAAAGCTTCGCGCCGGCGTCGAGCGTCGCGATATGCATGCTCGGGTCGAGGATCTCGACCTCGCTGTCGCACTCGATGCTGCCCGCAGTCACTTCACATTCACCCTGCGCATCAATCCTCACCGTCTTGGGCTCGTCGCAATAGAGCTTTGCGGTGAGTCCCTTGATATTGAGGATGATCTCGGTTACATCTTCTTTTACGCCCGGGATTGTCGAGAATTCGTGTTGTATTCCGTCGATCTTCACAGAGATGACCGCAACACCAGGAAGAGAGGAAAGCAGCACGCGGCGCAGCGAGTTGCCGAGCGTTGTACCAAATCCCCTGTCCAACGGTTCCGCCACAAATTTGCCGTAACTTCCGTCAGATTTGAGCTCGACCGTTTCTATCTTGGGCTCTATGATCTTGACCACTATGGACCCTCCTTCTGCGGCGGGAGCATTCCCGCCTGGTCATTCTCGTTTCCCTGCAACCATGCTTGGCGCGCGAATCTACGCGGCCGGATTATTTGCTGTACAACTCGACGATCAGATGCTCTTCAACATCCAGGTCGATGTCCTCACGGTTCGGGAGCTCGATGACGCGTCCGGTCATATTGGTCTTGTCGCAGTCGAGCCACTTGGGAACGGGACGGGAGCCAAACGCTTCCACCACGCCCTTGAGCTTGTCGCTCTTTGACTTGACGGCAACGGTGTCGCCGGCCTTGAGCAGGATGGAGGGGATGTTGGCCTTCTTGCCGTTCACGGTGAAGTGGCCGTGGCGGACGAGCTGGCGGGCCTCCTTGCGGGAGGAAGCGAAACCAAGGCGGTAGGCCACGTTGTCAAGCCTGCTCTCGCAGATCCGGAGCAGATTTTCGCCCGTGACGCCGGTTTTCGCGGCGGCCATCTCAAAGTACTTGGCGAACTGGCTTTCCAGAATGCCGTAGTAACGCCTGGCCTGCTGTTTGGCGCGCAGCTGGACTCCGTACTCGGAAGCCTTTCTGGTGCGCGCTTTGCCGTGCTGCCCGGGGACGGTCGCCCTGCGGGTGACGGCGCACTTATCGGTGTAGCAACGCTCGCCCTTGAGGAACAGCTTCTTGTTCTCGCGGCGGCAGAGCCTGCATACAGCGCCGGTATATCTTGCCATAAATTGCACCTCCTGATTGGTTGGCGGCTATGAGCCGCTGCTTATACGCGCCTTCTCTTGGGCGGGCGGCATCCGTTGTGCGGAATCGGGGTGACGTCCTTGATCATGTTGACCTCGAGTCCTGCCGCCTGCAGCGCGCGGATGGCAGCCTCACGGCCCGAGCCCGGGCCCTTCACAAACACTTCGACCGTCTTGAGCCCGTGCTCCATCGCGGCTTTCGCGGCGACTTCCGCTGCGGTCTGCGCGGCGAACGGAGTGCTCTTGCGGGAACCGCGGAAGCCGAGCCCGCCGGCCGAGGCCCACGAAAGGGCGTTGCCCTGGGTGTCGGTGATCGTCACGATCGTGTTGTTAAAGGTGGACTGGATATGTGCGGCGCCACGCTCGATGTTCTTGCGTTCCCGACGCCTGCGAGTGGCGGTCTTTTTAGCGGCAACCTTTGCCATCGTCTATATCCCTCCCTGATTATTTCTTCTTGTTGGCGATTGTCTTCTTGGGTCCCTTGCGGGTGCGCGCGTTGGTCTTGGTGCGCTGTCCGCGGACGGGAAGCCCTTTGCGGTGACGTACGCCGCGGTAGCAGCCGATCTCAACCAGGCGCTTGATATTCAGCGCCGTCTCACGGCGGAGGTCGCCCTCCACATGCAGGTTGTGGTCGATATACTCACGCAGTTTGGAAACGTCGTCCTCAGCGAGGTCCTTGACACGGATGTCCGGGTTCACTCCGGTGGCCTCGAGGATCTGCTGTGCGGTTTTGCGGCCGATCCCGAAGATATAGGTCAGCCCGATCTCGACCCGCTTGTCTCTCGGCAGGTCAACGCCAGCTATACGAGCCATACTGTTCTTGCACCTCCATTATTCTGGTCTGCACTTTAGCCCTGACGCTGTTTGTGCTTGGGGTTTTGGCATATTACCATGATGCGGCCCTTGCGCTTGATGATCTTGCATTTTTCGCAAATCGGTTTCACGGAAGGTCTGACTTTCATGCGAAATTACCTCCTTCAATCGGTAAAAACGGTATCTGCTATTTGGAACGCCACGTGATGCGCCCCTTGGTCAGGTCGTACGGAGACATCTCCAGCGTGACCTTGTCTCCCGGCAGGATGCGGATGAAGTTCATCCGCAGTTTGCCGGAAATGTGCGCCAAAAGCTGATGCCCGTTGGGCAGCTCCACGCGGAACTGCGCGTTGGGCAGGCTCTCCACGACGACGCCCTCAATTTCGATGACATCTTCCTTAGACAAGCTGATTCCCTCCCTCGTCTGATTCCCGCCGGAGGGCGGCAAGCGCCCTGCGCAGCTTTCGATTGGTGTCGATGCCCGAAAGGTCGAGCACCGTGTTGGTTTTCCGGATGTGTTTGACGCTCTTTCGCTTTGGGGCTTCCAGCGGCCTGCGTCCGCCGTCGCAGAGCAGGACCCGCCCCTCTTCCTCCGCGAGGGCCACAAACCAGCCTCCCGCGTCGCGCCCCGCCTTCGAGCACACCACGCGACCTCTTTCGACCGGCATCCCGCACCTCCCGCTCAAGGCAGTGTCAGGATGACCGGGCCGCTCTCGGTGATCGCGACGGTATGCTCGAAATGCGCGGCGAGCTTATGGTCGTTGGTCACGACCGTCCAGTCGTTGTCCAGCACGTGCAGCGCGGGTGAGCCCTCGGTGATCATCGGCTCGATGGCGATGACCATGCCGGGGACCAGCCGCACGCCGTGGCCGGGACGCCCGTAGTTGGGCACCTCCGGTTCCTCATGCATCTCGGTCCCGATTCCGTGCCCGACATACTCGCGCACGACGCCGTAACCGAGCGCCTCCACGTACGACTGCACCGCGTACCCGATGTCCCCCAGCCGCGCGCCCGGTTTTGCAACCGCGATCGCCGCCAGCAGGCTCTCTCTTGTCGCGTCCATCAGCCTTTGGGCCGCATCGCTCACCCTGCCCGCGGCGAAGGTCGCCGCGTTGTCCCCGTGGTAGCCGTCAACGATGGCCCCCACGTCGATGCTCACAATGTCGCCCTCCTGGATGACGCGTCCTCCGGGGATGCCGTGGATGATCTCGTCATTCACCGACACGCACGCGCTGCCCGGAAAACCACCATACCCTAAAAACGAGGGAATGGCGCCTTTGGATTGAATGAAACTTCTGACGGCCCGGTCGATCTCGCCCGTCGTAACGCCGGGTTTGACCGCCGCGCCCCCCACCTGCAACGCCTGTGCTGAGACGGAGCCGGCGCGTTTCATCTTCGCAAGCTCCTTCGACGTTTTCAGCACGACCATTCTCAAGCCTCCAGCGCGGCAAGCGTCAGCTTCGTGGTGTCCGCGACTTCCTCCTGCCCTTCCACGATGCGGAGCTTGCCCTTCTTCTGGTAGAACTCCTTGAGAGGCTCGGTCTGTTCGTGGTAGGTGGCCAGGCGGCCGCGCACCGTCTCGGGCTGGTCGTCCTTGCGGATGATCAGCTTCCCGCCGTCCTTGTCGCACACGCCCTCCACCTTGGAAGGCTTGTAGTCGACATGGTAGCTGGCGCCGCAGCTCTCGCAGACCCTGCGGCCGGAGAGTCGCCGCTCGATCGCCTCGTCGGCGACCTCGATGTCGATGACCCTGTCGATCTCGACGCCCATCTCGTCAAGCGCGGCGGCCTGCGGGACGGTGCGCGGGAATCCGTCGAGGATGAACCCGTTTTTGCAGTCGTCCTGCCCGAGCCGCTCCTTGATGATGCCGATCACGACCTCGTCGGGCACCAGCGCGCCGCTCTCCATATAGGATTTCGCGCGCAGGCCCATCTCGGTCCCGTTCTTGAGCGCCTCACGGATGATGTTGCCCGTGCTGATGGCCGGGATTCCCAGCTTTTCACAGATGACTTCCGCCTGGGTGCCTTTGCCGGCGCCGGGAGCGCCGAGGAGTATCAGTTTCATAACGACATCTCCTTTACTCTAAGAAGCCCTTGTAGTGGCGCATCATCATCTGGCTTTCCAGCTGCCGGAAGGTGTCGAGCGCCACGCCCACGACGATGATGATCGAAGTTCCGCCGAGCGCGATGTTCATCTTGGTGATGCCGCCGATGCCGATCGGCAGGACGGCCACGAGCGCCAGGAAGATACCGCCGACCAGCGTGATCTTGGAGATGATCCGCGCGATGAAATCGGAGGTCGGACGGCCCGGACGGATGCCGGGGATGGTGCCCGAGTTGTTCCGAAGGTTGTTGGACATCTCGATCGGGTTATACTGAATCGCCACGTAGAAGTAGTTGAACGCGAGGATCAGGATAAAGTAGAGCACCGCGTAGAGCGGGGTGTTGTAGTTGAACGCGCCGAGGAAGTTCGCCCAGAATCCGGTGCCGTTGGGGGCCACGAACGCCTTGATGGTGCCCGGGATCGCCAGCAGCGAGGAGGCGAAGATGATCGGCAGAACGCCCGACATGTTCACCTTGATGGGGATGAAGGTCGACTGCCCGCCGTACATCTTGCGGCCGACGACCTTTTTGGCGTACTGCACCGGGATGCGGCGCTCGGCGTTGGTCATGATGATGATCACCACGATCAGCGCGAGGAAGAGCACCACGATGAGCGGAACGGTGAAGTAGTACATCGGCTGCTCGGAGCCCATCTGCAGGTAGATCCAGAGCTTCTGGATCGCCGCCGGGCCGCGGGAGACGATGCCGGCGAACAGGATCATCGAGATGCCGTTGCCGATGCCGTGCTCGTCGATGCGCTCGCCCAGGTAGACGATCAGCATCGCGCCGCCCATGAAGGCCGCGATGATGACGATCGCGGAGAAGACTCCCGCGAAGCCGCTGCGGTACATCACGGCGCCGCTCTGGTTGCGCAGCAGGGTGTAGTAGGCCCATGCCTGCAAAAGCGCGAGCGCGACGGTGACGTAACGGGTGATCTTGTTGATCTTCTTGCGCCCGTCCTCGCCCTCCTTCGCCATGCGCTCGAGGGCCGGGATGGCCACGGTGAGCAGCTGGATGACGATCGAAGAGGTGATGTACGGGGTGATGGACAGCGCGAAGATGGTCGCCCTGGCGAACGCGCCGCCCGAGAGGATGTCGAGATAGCCGAGCAGGTTGCCCGCGTTGGCGGGGTTCTGGAGCATCTGCTGGAGAACCTGCGCGTCAAGGAAGGGAACCGGGACGGCCGTGCCGAGCCGGAAGAGCACCAGGATCATCAAGGTGTAGAGGATTTTTTTCCTCAGGTCCGCAATGTGCCACGCGTTTTTTAACGTCTGGAACATTTTACTTCACCTCAGCCTTCCCGCCGGCTTTCTCAATCTTCTCCTTGGCAGACGCTGAAAAAGCCGCGCAGTTGACGGTGAGCTTTTTGGTAATCTCGCCGTTGCCGAGGACCTTGACGCCGTCAAGGGTCTTCTTGAGGATGCCGGCGTCAAGGAGCGCCTGGGCGTCCACAACCGCGCCGTCCTCGAATCTCTCGAGATCGGAAACGTTGACCGTGGCGTAATGGGTGGCGAAGATGTTCACGAAGCCGCGCTTCGGAACGCGCCGCGCCAGCGGCATCTGGCCGCCCTCAAATCCGGGCTGCTTGGCGCCGGAACGGGCCTTCTGGCCTTTGTGGCCCTTGCCCGCCGTCTTTCCGTTGCCGGAACCGTGGCCGCGGCCCTTGCGGAACACGTCCTTGTTCGAACCCGGCACGGGGGAAAGTTCATGCAATTTCATTTGACCTGCACCTCCTTGCTTTATGCGTTGGTGACCTCAATGAGGTGGGAAATTTTCGTGATCTTGCCCTTCGTCGCGTCGTTGTCGGGCTGGGTGGTGGTATCGCCGATCCTGCGCAGTCCCAAGGATTCGGCGGTGGCAATCTGGTCGTCTTTTCTGCCGACGAGGCTCTTAACGAGCTTGATGGTAAGCGCCATAACGCCTTCCTCCTTATCCAATAATATCCTTCACGGATTTGCCGCGGGTCGCCGCGACCTGCTCCGCGTCACGCAGGGAGCAAAGCCCCTGGATGGTCGCCGAAACGACGTTACAGGGGTTGTTGGAGCGCAGGCACTTGGTACGGATGTCCTTGATGCCAGCGGTCTCCATCACCGCGCGGACAGGGCCGCCCGCGATGACGCCGGTACCTTCCGGGGCCGGCTTCATCAGCACGCGTCCCGCGCCGTAAACGCCGATCGCCTCGTGGGGGATGGTCGTTCCCTTGAGGGAGATCTTGTGAAGGTGTTTTTTCGCGTCCTCAATACCCTTGCGGATGGCGTCGGGTACCTCGCCCGCTTTTCCAAGCCCGAAGCCGACCGTGCCGTTGCCGTCGCCGACAACCACGAGGGCCGCGAACTTGAAGATGCGTCCGCCTTTCACCGTTTTGGAAACGCGGTTAATCGCTACGACGCGCTCCTTGAGCTCGTCATTGTTGTTCGCATTAAACTGAGCCAAAAGTATCCCTCCTTCTTTAGAATTTGAGGCCGCCTTCACGGGCCGCTTCCGCCAGTTCCTTGACGCGCCCGTGGTAGATATAGCCGCCGCGGTCGAACACCACTTCGCTAATGCCCTTGTCGGCCGCTTTCTTCGCGATCGCTTCGCCGACCTTCTTGGCCGCTTCCTTGTTGCCGCCGTTGCCCTCGAAATCCTTGTCCAGCGAGGACGCCGCGCACAGCGTCACGCCGTTTTCGTCATCGATGATCTGGGCATAGATGTGTTTGGCGGAGCGGAAGACATCAAGACGAGGGCAGCCAGGCGTGCCGCTGATCTTCGCCCTGACCCTGCTGTGCCGTTTGAGTCTGGCGACATTCTTGTCAGGCTTCGTTACCATGTTACTTCACTCCTTTACTTCTTGCCCTTGCCCGCTTTGCCTTCCTTGCGGATGATCACTTCATCGATATACTTGATCCCCTTGCCCTTATACGGCTCGGGCGGGCGCTTCTCGCGGACTTCCGCCGCGAACTGGCCGACCTTCTGCTTGTCGGGGCCGTGGATGATGATCTTGTTGGGCGCGGGGACGTCGATCGTGATGTCGGCGGTGTCCTCCATGAAGACCTGGTGGCTGTAGCCGAGGGTCATGACGAGCTGTTTGCCCTGCTTGGCCGCGCGGTAGCCGACGCCGTTGATCTCAAGTTCCTTCTTGAACTCCTCGGTGACGCCCTGCACCATGTTGGCGACCAGGGTGCGGGTCAGCCCGTGCAGGCTGCGCATCTCCTTTTCGTCGTTGGGGCGGGTCACGAGGATCTCGCTGCCTTCCAGCTTGATGCCCAGCTCGGGGCGGAAGGTCTGGGTCAGGGTGCCCTTGGGGCCCTTGACGGTAACCGTGCTGCCGTCGATTTTGACGTCGACGCCCGTGGGCACGGTGATGGGCTTTCTTCCGATTCGACTCATTTCACCGCACCCCCTTACCAAATGAACGCGAGGACTTCGCCGCCGACATTCTCTTTGCGAGCCTGCCTGTCGGTCATAACGCCCTTGTTGGTGGACAGGATGGCAACGCCGAGTCCCTTCATCACGCGGGGCATATCCTCACAGCTGGTGTAGATGCGCAGGCCGGGTTTGGAAACCCTGCGAAGGCCCTGGATGACCGGGGTCTTGCCCTGCCCGTATTTCAGGACAACGCGGATGGTGCCCTGTTTGCCGTCCTCGACGACGGTGAAGCTCTTTATATATCCTTCATCCAACAAAATCTGAGCAATTGCTTTCTTCATGTTGGAAGCAGGAATATCGACCGTATCATGTTTTGCACTGTTCGCATTTCTGATACGGGTCAGCATGTCAGCGATCGTATCGGTGATATGCATGCCGTCAACCTCCTTTATTCGCTCAGCTTTGTTTTACCAGCTTGCCTTCCTGACGCCGGGGATCTGCCCTTTGTATGCCAGTTCCCTGAAACAAATACGGCAGACTCCGAATTTGCGAAGGTAAGCGTGCGGCCTGCCGCAGATCTTGCACCGGGTGTATTCCCTGGTGGAGAACTTCGCCGGGCGGCTCTGCTTGATCTTCATCGATGTTTTTGCCACAGTTTTCCCTCCTTACTTCGCAAATGGGGCGCCCATGAGCGTCAAGAGCTCGCGGGACTCCTCGTCGGTTTTCGCAGTGGTGACAAAGCAGATGTCCATGCCCCGGACCTTGTCGATCTTGTCGTAGTCGATCTCGGGGAAGATCAGCTGCTCCTTGAGGCCCATGTTGTAGTTGCCGCGCCCGTCAAAGCCGTTGGGGTTGATCCCACGGAAGTCGCGCACGCGGGGCAGGGCCACGGAGAACAGCCTGTCGACGAACTCATACATCCGGTCGCCGCGCAGGGTGACCTTCGCGCCGATGTTCATGCCTTCACGCAGCTTGAAGTTCGCCACGGATTTTTTCGCCTTGCAGATGACCGGGCGCTGGCCCGTGATCTTGGAAAGGTCAGAAACGATTGCGTCGATGATCTTGGGATTGTCCCGCGCCTCGCCGCAGCCGACATTGATGACGACCTTATCAAGCTTGGGGATCTGCATGACAGATTTATAGCTGAATTTCTTCATCAGCGCGGGAGCGATCTCGCCCACGTACTGGTCCTTGAGTCGTGCCATGATTTCTCCTCCTTACTTAAAAAGTTTCGCCACATTTCGGGTTTTTGCAGATACGTTCCTTCTTGCCGTCGTTGAGGACCTTGTGGGCAATCCGGGTGGGCTTGCCGCATTTGGGGCAGACGAGCATGACCTTGCAGGCATACATGGCGCCCTCCGCCTTCACGATGCCGCCGGGATCGCCCATCTTGCGGGGCTTGACGTGCTTGGTCATCATGTTGACGTGGTCGACGATGACCTTGCCCTCCTTGGGGGAGACCTCAAGAACCTTGCCCTGCTTGCCCTTGTCCTTGCCGGACAGAACGATGACTGTATCGCCCTTTTTGACGTGAAGCTTATTCACTTTTGAGCACCTCCATTACAGCACCTCGGGAGCGAGGCTTAAAATCTTGAGGTACTCCTTTTCGCGGAGTTCCCTCGCAACCGGTCCAAAGATACGGGTACCTCTGGGGTTTTTATCTTCTCTGATGATGACCGCAGCGTTCTCGTCGAAGCGGATATAGGTCCCGTCGTCACGGCGGATCCCCTTAGCGGAACGAACGATTACCGCCTTGACCACGTCGCCCTTTTTCACCTGACCGCCGGGCGCGGCCTTCTTGACGGAAGCCACGACCACATCGCCAATGTTGGCGTATCTCCTGCGGGAGCCGCCGAGCACGCGGATGCACATGAGTTCCTTCGCGCCGGTGTTGTCGGCTACTTTGAGATAGGTCTGCATCTGTATCACAGAGCGTTCCTCCTTTCAATCGGACTGTCGGAAGCGACCGTCCGGATGTTATTTCGCCTTCTCGATGATTTCGGTGACCCTCCACCGTTTATCCTTGGACAGGGGGCGGGTCTCCATGATCTTGACCTTGTCGCCAACGCCGCACGCGTTCTCTTCGTCGTGCGCCTTGAACTTCACGGTGCGCTTGATGATCTTCTTGTAAAGGGGATGTTTGACGTTGTCCTGGATGGCGACGACGACCGTCTTATCCATCTTATCGCTGACAACCGTGCCGACACGGGTCTTGCGGAGATTTCTTTCGCTCATTTACCTTCGTCCTCCCTTCCGCTTACTGCGCGCTCTTAAGCTCGTTGGCCCGGATCTGGGTCTTCACCCGCGCGATGTCCTTCTTGACGATGTTCAGGCGCATCGGGTTATCGAGCTGGTTGATCGCGTGCTGGAAACGAAGGTTGAAAAGCTCGGCTTTGAGGTCACCCAGCTTCTCCTGAAGCTCCTTGTCAGACAGTTCCCTGATCTCAGTTGCCTTCATTACTCTTCACTCCCCTTTTCCTCAGTCTCCTTGGCAACGAACTTGCACTTGATGGGCAGCTTGTGCGCGGCAAGACGCATTGCCTCACGGGCCAGTTCCTCAGACACGCCGCCGATTTCAAACATCACGCGGCCGGGCTTGACGACTGCGACCCAGTACTCGGGGCTTCCTTTACCGGAACCCATGCGGGTCTCGGCCGGTTTTTCGGTGATCGGCTTATCCGGAAAAATCTTGATCCAGACCTGGCCGCCGCGCTTGATGTAGCGGGTCATGGCGATACGGGCGGCCTCGATCTGGTTGGAGGTGACCCACGCCGGCTCAAGCGCCTGCAGGCCGAAATCTCCATAAGTGACAGTGTTGCCGCGCAGGGCCTTGCCCTTGAGGCGGCCGCGCTGAACACGGCGGTATTTCACACGTTTTGGCAGCAGCATTACTGTTTGCCTCCTTCCCTCTGGGGACGGTCATCCCTGCGGGGCCTCTTGGCATCCCCGAGAACCTCTCCGGCGTAGATCCAAACCTTGACGCCGATTCTTCCGTAGGTGGTGTTCGCCTCGGCAAAGCCGTAGTCGATGTCGGCGCGGATGGTCTGCAGGGGGATGGTGCCCTCATGGTAGTGCTCGGTCCTCGCGATCTCGGCGCCGCCCAGACGGCCGGACACCTGGATCTTGATGCCGCGGGCGCCGAACTTCATCGCGCGTCCGATCGACTGCTTCATGGCGCGGCGGAAGGAGACGCGGGCTTCCAGCTGGGCGGCGATCGACTCGGCCACGAGCTGGGCGTTCTTGTCGGGGGACTTGACCTCGACGACGTTGATGAAGACCTGGCGCTTGTCGGCCGCGGCCTTGCCCTTGTTGATCATCGCGTCGCACTGCTTGCGGATCTTCTCGATCTCGGCGCCGCCCCTGCCGATGACGATGCCCGGGCGGGAGCAGTGGATGTGGATGCGCACCTTGGTGGCGTCGCGCTCGATTTCAATGCGGGGGATTCCTGCATCATAAAGGGTTTTCTTTAAGAACTTGCGGAGCTTGTAATCCTCGACAAGGATATCGCCGAAAGCATCGTCCTTAGCAAACCAGCGGGAATCCCAATCCTTAATAACTCCGACACGAAGGCCGTGCGGATTCACTTTTTGGCCCATAGTTTACCTCCTCTTTCAGCGTTATTCTTGTTCTTTGACGGTGATGAAGACGTGGGACGTCCTCTTGAGTACGCGGAACGCCCTGCCCTGCGCGCGGGGGCGGATCCGTTTCATCGTCGGGCCGGGGGTGACGTAGCACTCGGACACATACAGGTTGTTCCTGTCCATGTTGAAATTGTTCTCGGCATTTGCCACGGCCGACTTCAGCAGCTTCTCCAACGGCTCGCAAGCGGCCTTGGGGGTCTGCCGGAGAATCGCCATCGCCTGGTCGGCGGGCTTGTTGCGGATAAGATCAAGCACGATCTGCACCTTGCGAGGCGCGATGCGGGCATGTCTCAGCGAAGCTCTTGCTTCCATGGTTGAGTTCCTCCTTTCGGCCTCGTTTTAGTTGCTCTTTCTGGCGCCGGCGTGTCCGCGGTAGGTCCTGGTGGGGGCAAACTCGCCGAGCTTGTGCCCAACCATGTCCTCGGTCACATAAACCGGCACATGCTTGCGGCCGTCGTGGACCGCGAAGGTGTGCCCGACAAAATCAGGGAATATCGTCGAAGCGCGGCTCCAGGTCTTGAGGACCTGCTTTTTCTCGCCGCTCTCGTTCATCTTGCGGACCCTCTCCAGCAGAACGGGCTGAACGTACGGTCCCTTTTTAATGCTTCTACCCATGAATATTTCCTCCTTTCAGCCCGTCTTACTTCGCGTTGCGGCGCTTGACAATAAACTTGTCGGAGCGGTTGTGTTTGGCGCGGGTCTTGTAACCCAGCGCGGGCTTGCCCCAAGGGGTGACCGGGCCCGGACGTCCGACCGGGCTCTTGCCCTCGCCGCCGCCGTGCGGGTGGTCGCAGGGGTTCATGACGGAGCCGCGGACGGTCGGGCGCCAGCCCATGTGGCGGCGGCGGCCGGCCTTGCCGTAGTTGACGTTCTCAAAGTCGATGTTGCCGACCTGGCCGATCGTGGCCACGCAGATCTCGGGGATGTTGCGGAGCTCGCCGGAGGGCAGGCGGACGAGCGCCATGCCGTTTTCCTTCGCCATCAGCTGGGCCATGACGCCGGCCGAACGCGCCAGCTGCGCGCCCTTGCCCGGGTAAAGCTCGATGTTGTGGATGAAGGTACCGGTCGGGATGTTCATCATCGGCAGCGAGTTGCCCGGCTTGATGTCCGCCTTGGCGCCGGAGACCACCGTGTCGCCGACCTTGAGGCCGTTGGGCGCGATGATGTAGCGCTTCTCGCCGTCCTCGTACTGGACGAGCGCGATGTGGGCGGTGCGGTTGGGGTCATACTCGAGCGTCAGGACCTTGGCCGGGATATCGGCCTTGTCGCGCTTGAAATCGATGATGCGGTATTTCCGGCGGTTGCCGCCGCCGCGGTGGCGGACGGTGATCCTGCCGTTGCTGTTGCGTCCGGAGTGCTTCTTGACAGGCTCAAGCAGGCTCTTTTCCGGAGCGACCTTGCTCAACTCGCTGTAGTCGGTGACAGTCATCTGCCGGCGGCTAGGCGTAGTGGGCTTATAGCTCTTAATAGCCATTCGGTTTCACTCTCCTCATTTTAGTTAGCGGGGCAGAGAACCCCATACGCGGCGCTTCGCGCCATTAGAGCATGGTGTCGAAGAACTCGATCGTCTTCGAACCCTCGGCCAGCGTCACGATCGCCTTCTTGAAGGAAGGGGTGTAACCCTGGTTGCGGCCCATCCGTTTCAGGCGGCCGCGGCAGTTGAGCGTGTTGACCGCCGACACCTTGGTGCCGGGGAACAGCGCCTCGACAGCCTTGGCGATTTCAATCTTGTTGGCGTCCTTGGCGACCCGGAAGGTGTACTTCCGAAGCTGCACGTTCGCCATCGAAGCCTCGGTAATGACCGGACGGAGGATAATGTCCTGCGGAGCTTTCATTATGCGTACACCTCCTCGAGTTTGGCGACGGCGTCCCTGGCGACGATGAACTTGTCGCAGTTGACGATGTCGTAGACGTTGAGCGTGTTGACCAGCGCGGTCTTGACGCCCGGAATGTTGGAAGCGGATTTGATGAACTGGTCGTTCTTGTCGCCCATAACGATGAGCGCCTTCTTTTCAACGCCGAGCGCCTTGAGCATGTCGACCACCGGGCGGGTCTTGTAGCCGTCGACGGTGATCTGGTCGACCACGATCAGATCGTTCGTGAGGACCTTGTCGGAGAAGACCGATTTGATCGCCAGGCGGCGGGTCTTCTTGTTGAGGGAGTAGCTGTAGTCGCGCGGCTTGGGGCCGAGCGCGATGCCGCCCTTGCGCCACTGGGGAGCGCGGATGGAGCCCTGGCGCGCGTGGCCGGTGCCCTTCTGCCTCCAGGGCTTCTTGCCGCCGCCGGTAACCTCGGTGCGGGTCAGGGTCGACTGGGTGCCCTGGCGCTGGTTGGCCAGATAATTCACGACGCACGCGTGCACGACCGCCTGATTGGGGGTGATGCCGAAGACGGCGTCGGAAAGCTCGATCTCAGAGACGGCTTTGCCGGCCATATCATAAACTTGAACCTTTGGCATTGTGTGTGTCCTCCTTCCCTTACGCCTTGACGCTATCGGTGATGCAGACCACGCCGCCCTTGGCGCCGGGGATCGCACCTCTGATCGCGATGAGATTGTTTTCCACGTCCACCTTGACGACCGCAAGGTTCTGGACGGTGACGTGTTCGTCACCCATGTGGCCCGGGAGGCCCTTGCCCTTAAAGACGCGGGACGGGGACGAGCAGGCGCCGTTGGAGCCGGCGTGGCGTCCGACGGGGCCGGAGCCGTGGGTCGCTTTGAGGGTGTGGTTGCCGTACCGCTTGACGGTGCCGGCGTAGCCCTTGCCCTTCGAGGTGCCCGCGACATCCACCGCGTCGCCCGCGGCGAAGGCGTCGGCCTTGATGATGTCGCCGACGTTCAAGGACGAGCAGTCCTCCAGACGGAACTCCTTGAGGGTGCGCTTCTGCGCGACGTCAGCTTTCGCGAAGTGTCCCTTGAGCGGCTTGTTGATCGCCTTGTCCGAGATGTCGCCATAACCGATCTGCACGGCTTCATAGCCGTCGTTTTCGATTGTCTTCTTCTGGACGACAACGCAGGGGCCGGCCTCAACGACGGTCACGGGGATCACTTTTCCGTTCTCGTCAAAAAGCTGGGTCATGCCGATCTTTTTGCCTACGATGCACTTTTGCATACCTTTCTTACCTCCTGAAGGTTATTGGTCGGCTCTCGCCGACTTGACCTGACGGCGAATCCGTCGTCGGGGTTTCGCGCGGCTTAGAGCTTGATTTCAATCTCCACGCCGGCGGGGAGTTCGAGTCCCGTGAGCGCCTCGACCGTCTTATTCGAGGGACGCAGGATGTCGATGAGCCGTTTGTGGGTCCTCATCTCGAACTGCTCGCGGCTGTCCTTGTACTTGTGGACGGCGCGCAGGATGGTGACGATTTCCTTCTCGGTCGGCAGGGGGATCGGACCGGAAACGCGGGCGCCGGTGCGCTTTGCCGTTTCCACAATCTTCTCCGCCGATGCATCGACGAGCTGGTGATCGTAACCTTTGAGCCTGATTCTGATTTTCTCCTTGACTGCCACTGAAGATCGCCTCCTTAATGTTTTCTGACGACACTTCACATACCGAATCGCCCTGTACACCCCTCCGGGTGTTTCGCGGGCGGGCATACAAAAAATCCGGTAAACTTTCCAGTTTAGCCGGACTTCATACCGCCCGCGGCCAAAAGCCGCCGCGCCGCGCAAAATGCCTTCACAGGCGCATTGCGCACGCTTTCATCAGTATTAAAGTCGCCCGGTTTGAAATCGGACATACTCCGCGGAAATTCCCCGCCTCAGAGGGCGGCCACCTCCCGCATCATCGCATATCTGTGCAGTCACGCTCGATTATAATACCACAACCCCCGTCACAATGCAAGTATTTTCTGATAAAAATTCGTAAAAAGCTCCAAAAAATTTTCGCTTCCCGGCCGCCGCTGAAATTTCCTTTCGAGGGAAGTTTTCCCGCTCCCCCGGCGGCTTATGCGGGCGGCCCGGGGCGGAAAAAGCGGGGCGGCTCTGCCGCCCCGCTTTCGAGGGATCCTTTAAAACTCCGGGCCCTTGTTTTCCGGCTGCCGCGGCGCCTCCGGCGCGGCGGGCGGGGCCTTGGGGCTGCTGCCCGCGGGCATCGCCGCGTAATTGATGTTGACGGCCTGCGCGGCGGAGAGGCTCGCGAGATAGGCCTTCTTCTGCTGGCTCGACCCGACGAGGTAGAGGATCGGCAGGACGACGCCGCCCACGAGGCTCACCAGCCCGTTGAAGGAGAACACGCCGCCCGAGAAGAGCATGCCGATCACGCCGAGGATGAGCAGCACGATTCCCCACGCCATGAAGAATCCGCTCTTTTCCGGGCGGGAGCTGCGGCTCAGTCCCAAAATGCCCGCGATGGCGCGCGGGATCGCGGCGACCGCCGCGAAGAGAATCATGACCACGCTGATCACGGCGAAGACGCCGCCCATCACGGCCTGGAACTCCTCGTCCTGCATGAGCTCATAGAATTCCGCCGGGTCGTCGATGCCCGCCTGCGCCGCGAAGGAGGGATCCTCCATCGCGATCTCCATGATCATGCTCGTAAAGCCGCCCGAGCTGCCGCCCAGTTCCTTCTGGACGTCCATCGAGATCATGCCCGCGGACACCAGCCCGAGCACCGCGAAGACGATCATCAGGATCGCCGTCACCTTGAGCAGCGTGTTTTTATAGGTCATTTCCATCTTCCTACCCCCGTTTGCTGTTTTATCCCGGCGCGCGCCGGGCAGTGGGAATCAGTACGCCCGGCCCCAGATGATCGAGGTCGTCGCGGGCTTGCCGCAGACCGGGCAGACGCCGCCGATCTGCTCCTGCTCGAAGGGCATGCAGCGGGAGGTGAGGCCCGCCTCCTCCTTGACGCGCAGCTCGCACGCCTCGTCGCCGCACCACATCGTCTTGAAGAAGCCGCTCTTTTCCGCCGCGAGCGCCTTGAGCTCGTCGAAGGTCCCTGCGGTCCAGGTGCGCGCCTCGCGGTTTTCGAGCGCCCTTTGGTAGAGGCCGTCGTGCACCGCGCGCAGCAGCTCGGGCACCTTCGCCTCGAGCTCGTCGAGGGAGACGACCGTCTTTTCGCGGGTGTCGCGCCGCACCAGCACGCACTGGTTCTGCTCGATGTCGCGCGGGCCGATCTCCAGCCGGAGCGGAACGCCCTTCATCTCATACTCCGCGAACTTCCAGCCCGCCGAGTTGTCGCTGCCGTCCATCTTCGCGCGGCAGAAGCCCCGGAGCTTTTCGGTGACCTCGCCCGCCTTCTCGAGGACGCCCTCCTTGTGCTGGGCGACCGGCACGACGATCACCTGGATCGGCGCGATGGCGGGCGGCAGCACCAGCCCGTCGTTGTCGCCGTGGGTCATGATGATCGCGCCGATGATGCGGGTCGACATCCCCCACGAGGTCTGATGCGGGTACTGGGGCTTGTTGTCGCGGCCCTGGAAGGTGATGCCGAAGGCGCGGGCGAACCCGTCGCCGAAATAGTGGGAGGTGCCCGACTGGAGCGCCTTACCGTCGTGCATCATCGCCTCGATCGTGTAGGTGGCCTCCGCGCCCGCGAACTGCTCCTTTTTGGTCTTGCGGCCCTTGGTGACGGGGATCGCGAGGCTCTCCTCGCAGAAGTCGGCGTAGACGTTCAGCATCCGCTCGGTCTCCGCCATCGCCTCCTCGGCCGTCTCGTGCATCGTGTGGCCCTCCTGCCACCAGAACTCGCAGGTGCGCAGGAAGGGGCGGGTGGTCTTCTCCCACCGCACGACCGAGCACCACTGGTTATAGAGCTTGGGCAGGTCGCGGTAGGAGTGGATGATGTTCGCGTAGTGCTCGCAGAAGAGGGTCTCGGAGGTCGGGCGCACGCAGAGGCGCTCGGTGAGCTTCTCCTCGCCGCCGTGGGTCACCCACGCCACCTCGGGCGCGAACCCCTCGACGTGGTCCTTCTCCTTCTGGAGCAGGCCCTCGGGGATGAACATCGGCATCATGACGTTCTCATGCCCCGTCGCCTTGAAGCGGCCGTCGAGGTCACGCTGGATGTTCTCCCAGATCGCGCAGCCGTAGGGGCGCACGACCGTGCAGCCGCGCACCGACGAATAGTCCGCCAGGTCGGCCTTTTTGACGATATCGGTGTACCATTTCGCGAAGTCCTCCTCCATCGAGGTGATCGCTTCCACCATCTTTTTCTTGTCCGCCATAAAGCATGTTCTCCTTCGGCGTCCCGCGGGGCGCCCCAAAATATGACCGGCGGCGGCCCACGCGGCCGCCGGTGGCATTACCCTTGTATCATAGCGAATTTTTCCCCGAAATGCAAGGGCCGCCCGCCAATCCGCGGCCCGCGCGGGCAAAAGGCCGCCGTCCGTTGACGGCGGCCGTACGCGTTCCGGCTACTTGCGCTTGCCGAGCAGGCGCAGCAGGTAGAGGAAGAGGTTGATGAAGTCGAGATAGAGGTTGAGCGCCGAATAGATCGACACCTTTTCCAGCATCTCCGCGTCCCCCGCAAAGGCGTGGTAGTAGTCCTTGACCTTTTTGGAGTCGTAGGTGGTGACGCCGAGGAAGACCGCCACGCCGATAAAGCAGATCGCCGTCTCAAAGCCCTCGAGCCCGAGGAAGAGATTGACGGCCCCCATGAGCAGCAGCGCGAGCAGACCGAAGAGGACGAGCGGCGCGAAGCCGGAGACGTCGCGCCTGGTGATAAGGCCCGCCGCGGCCATCACGCCGAAGAAGACGGACACGACGCCGAAGACGAAGATCGCGCTGCCCGCGTCGTAGAGGAGCAGCAGCGGCGAAAACGCGACGCCGGTGAGCACCGAATAGCAGAGGAAGATCACCCGCGCGGTGGTCACCGAATATTTCCGGATGCGGGAGGTGAGGTAGAAGACGAGCGCAAGCTTGCCGATCAGCAGCGCGAAGGGCAGCCAGGGGGTGACAAAGAAGAGCAGCACCATCCGGGTCGCGTAGAGCAAAAAGGAGGTGACGAAGGTGAGCAGGAGCCCCAAAAACATCCAGCCGTAGGTTTTGGCCACATGCCGGTAGAGGGGGGTCTGCACCTGCTGGCGGACCGCGTCGAGGTCGGCGCCGTCCTGGAAGCCGCCGAAGCTGTTCTCGTTCATCCGGGTTCATCCTTTCTGAAATGGAGTGAAAAAGAAATCCCCGCCGTCCCGGCGGGGATTCCGAAACGCGTCAGTTTGCGTGGTCTTCGATATACTTGACGATGTCGCCGACGGTCTTGATGTTCTCGATCTCCTCGTCAGGGATTTCGCAGTCGAACTCCTCCTCGAGGGACATGACCAGGTCGACGATGTCCAGCGAGTCGGCGCCCAGGTCGCTCTGGATGTTGGCCTCCATTGTGACGGCGTCTTCCTCGACGTCCAGCTGGTCCACGAGAAGCTCTCTGACTTTTTCAAATACCATGATTGTTTCCTCCTATAATTCTGTTCTATCGGTGCCGCGTATGATCTGACGGAAGGGGCCGCCGTGGGCGGACCCGTCTTGCTAACGACAATTATCATACCCGTTTTGCCACGGTTTGGCAATAGGTATTTGCACATATTTTGTCGGGTTTTCCAATTTGCATTTGGCCAGGCCCTACAAACTTTGGAAAAACCTTTGCGGCGGCTGTTTTCCGGCCGCGCACAGGCGTCTATTTCATGAGCGCGAAGGTGATCTCGGCGCTCGCGGCGCGTTCGCCGCCGACCGTTGCGGTCCCCTTGCCCATGCCGAAGTTCCCGCGCACCCGCAGCATCTCCACCTCGAGGCGGAGCGTGTCTCCCGGCAGCACCTGCCGGCGGAACTTCGCCTTGTCGATGCCCGCGAAAAAGGCGATCTTGCCCTGGTTCTCCGGCATCGACAGCGCGCACACCGCGCCCGCCTGCGCGAGCATCTCGATGATCAGCACGCCCGGCGTGACGGGATGCCCGGGAAAGTGCCCCTGGAACCAGAAGGAGTCGGGGCTGATGAACTTTGTGGCCACCACCCGCCTGCCGACCTCCAGCTCCTCGACCTCGTCGATGAGCAGGAAGGGGTCGCGGTGGGGGATGATCTCCATGATCTGTTCCTTATTATAGAGCGCCATCACTTCACCCCTCGTATTTTTTGAAGAGCAGGCTCGCGTTGTGCCCGCCGAAGCCCAGCGAATTGGAGAGGGCGTACCGGATGTCCGCCCTGCGCGCGCCCTCGGTCACATAGTCGAGGTCGCAGTCCCCGTCGGGGACCCTGTAGCCGATCGTCGGCGGCATGACGCCGTCCCGCAGGGCGAGCGCCGTGGCGATCGCTTCGACGCCGCCCGCCGCGCCGAGCATGTGCCCGGTCACCGACTTGGTCGAGCTGACCCCCAGCTTGTAGGCGTGGGCGCCGAACGCCGCCTTGATCGCGAGCGTCTCGCACTTCTCGTTGAGCTGGGTGGAGGTGCCGTGGGCGTTGATATAGCCGACCTGCTCGGGGGAGACGCCGCCGTCCGCCATCGCGTTCATCATCGCATGGGCAGCGCCCTCGCCGTCGGGGGAGGGGCCGGTGATGTGGTGGGCGTCGTCGGTCGCGCCGTAGCCCACGACCTCGGCGAGGATGTCCGCGCCGCGGCGTTTGGCGTGCTCGAGCTCCTCAAGCAGCACGAGCCCCGCGCCCTCGCCCATCACAAAGCCGCTGCGCTCCTTGTCGAAGGGGATCGACAGCCGGTCGCAGTCCTCCGACTCGGTCAGGGTGTTCATGTTGGAAAATCCCGCGACCGCGACCTCGTTGATCGGCGCCTCCGCGCCGCCCGCGATCGCCAGGTCGAGATAACCGTACTTGATCTTGCGGAACGCCTCGCCGATCGAGTGGGAGCCGGTCGCGCAGGCGGTGACCACCGCGAAGTTGTCCCCCTTGAAGCCGTATTCGATCGCGATCTGGCCCGCCGCCATGTTGGAGATCATCATCGGCACCATGAAGACGCTCACGCGGTCGGGGCCCTTCTCCAGGAACTTCTGGTGCTCGGCCAGTGTGGTCTGAAAGCCGCCGATGCCGCTGCCCACGATGACGCCGGCGCGGAAGGGATCAATGCCGCTCAAATCCCCCGCGCCCTCGATAACCTGCTTCGCGGCGGCCATCGCAAACTGGGTGTAGCGGTCCATGCGGCGGGCATCCTTCTTGTTGAGCCCCTGCGCGACGGGGTCCCAGCCGGCGATCTCGGCCGCGCATTTGACCTTGATGCGGGAGGTGTCGAAGGAGGCGATCGGCTTGAAGCCGTGGCGGCCCTGCACCACGCTCTGCCAGAAATCGGCTGTGTTCATGCCGACGGGGGAAACAACCCCCGTCGAGGTGATTACGACTCGTTTCATATGCAAATACTCCTGTTTTTCAAAATGTCACTGGCCCATGCCGCCGTCGACGACGAGCACCTGCCCGGTGATGTAACCGGCCGCGTCGCTTGCCAGAAACGCCACCGCGTTTGCCACGTCCTCCGGCTGGCCCATTCTCTTGAGCGCCACGCCGCCGAGGATCGCCTCCTTCGCCTTGTCGGAGAGCTTGGCGGTCATGTCGGTCTGGATGAAGCCGGGAGCCACCGCGTTCACGGTGATCCCGCGCCCGCCAAGCTCCTTGGCCGCCGTCTTGGTCATGCCCACGATCGCCGCCTTGGAGGCGGAATAGTTGAGCTGCCCCGCGTTGCCGTAGAGGCCCGACACCGACGCCATGCTGACGATGCGGCCCGAACGCTGCTTCATCATCACCGGCGTGACATGCCGGATCATATTGAAAACGCCCTTCTGGTTGACGTTCACGACGCTGTCGTACTGGTCCTCGCTCATGCGGGCGATCAGGCCGTCGCGGGTGATGCCCGCGTTGTTGACGAGCACGTCGACCGAGCCGAACCGCTCCTGGACGGCCTTCACCATCTCCGCGCACGCGTCGAAGCTGGACACGTCCGCCACGAAGCACTCCGCCTCCACGCCCCTGGCGCGGCACTCCTCCGCGACCGCCTGCGCCTGCGGCAGCAGGCTTTCGAGGCAGTTGACCGCGATGGAAAAGCCGTCCTCCGCCAGCTTCAGCGAAATCGCCCGGCCGATGCCGGTGCCGCCTCCGGTGACAATTGCAACCTTATTCAATGGTGATACCCCTTTCCGTAAGCAGGCTGCAGAGGAGACGCTCCCCCTGCGCCATCAGGTTTTCCACGATCTCCTTCGCGGGCGCGGAGCCCTTCACAAGCCCCGAAATCTGGCCCGCCATAAAGGTGCCCTCCTCGAGATTTCCGTCCTGCACCGCCTTGCGCAGGCTGCCGGCCGCCATCCGTTCAAACTCCTCGCGGCTGATCTCCTCATGCTCGAGCTTCGCGAGCTTCCTTGTAAACTTGGTCTTGAGCGACCGGATGGGCGCGCCGCCCTCCCGTCCGGTGACGATCGTGTCGGTGTCCTTGGCTCCGGCGACGAGCTCCTTGTATTTGGCGCAGGCCGGGCTCTCGTCGGCGCAGACGAAGATGGTGCCGCACTGCACCGCCTGCGCGCCGAGCGCGAAGGCCGCGGCCACGCCGCGCCCGTCCGCGATGCCGCCCGCCGCGACGACCGGCACGCTCACCGCGTCCGCGACCTGCGGCACGAGGCACATGGTGGTCAATTCGCCGATGTGGCCGCCCGACTCGGTGCCCTCGGCGACGACCGCGTCGGCGCCCGCGCGTTCCATCCGTTTGGCCATCCCCGCCGAGGCGACCACCGGGATCACCTTGATGCCCGCGGCCTTCCACGCCTCCATGTACTTGCCGGGGTTGCCCGCACCCGTCGTGACGACCGCGACCCGCTGTTCGGCGCAGATGCGCGCCACATCGTCGGCGAAGGGACTCATGAGCATGACGTTCACGCCGAAGGGTTTGTCGGTGAGGGACTTCGCTTCCCGGATCATCGCCTCGACCACCTCGCCGGGCGCGGCCGCCGCGCCGATGAGCCCGAGGCCGCCGGCGTTGGACACCGCCGCCGCCAGCTTTGCGTCGGCCACCCAGGCCATGCCGCCCTGAAAGAGCGGGTAGCGGATGCCGAGCAGTTCGGTTATTTTTGTTTTCAGCATTGGTTTTCTCCTCCACGTAAAACTGTGGGGCCGCGCCCCTCCGGCGCCGCCCGTGGCGTCCGCCGCTTCATCTCTATGATCATCGCGCCCCATGCGCGTGTCCGGCAGGATTTTCCGGATTCCTCACCAGGTGAAGACCGCCCCGCCGTAGGTGAGCCCCGCGCCGAAGCCCGCGATGCCGACCTTGTCGCCGCGCCGGAGCCTGCCGCTCCGGTTGAGCTCGTCGAGCGCGATGGCCGCCGAGGCGGACGAGGTGTTGCCCGTGTGGTCGATCGTCATGAACGCCTTTTCCATCGGCAGGCCGAGGTTTTTCATCGCCGTCTGGACGATGCGCACGTTGGCCTGGTGCGGCACGATCCAGTCGAGCTCGGCGGAGGTGATCCCCGCCCGTTCGCAGGCGGTGTTGATCGCCTGCGGCATCATCTTGGTCGCGAACTTGTAGATCTCGCGCCCGCCCATGACCATCTGCCCGGGCAGCTCGGGGCGGGTGTAGACGTCGTCCGGCTCGGGCGGGTTGGTGGTCCAGGGGGAGGCGGGCGGCGGGTTCTTGCAGAACATCAGCCCGTAGCCGGAGCCGTCCGCGCCGACCATCGCGCCGTACATGCCGTCCTCCTCCGCCTTGATCACGCAGGCGCCCGCGCCGTCCCCGAAGAGCACGCAGGTGCTGCGGTCGGCGTAGTTGGTGAGGCGGGAGAGCATCTCCGCGCTCACGACGAGCACCGTGCCGACGCCGTCGCCGGTGGCGAGGTACCGCCGCGCCATGTCCACCGCGTAGACGAACGCCGCGCAGGCGCAGTTGACGTCGATGCACATCGCGTTTTTCGCGCCGATCTCCTGCTGGATGCAGCAGCTCATCGACGGGGTCGCAAAGTCGGCGGTGACCGTAGTGACCAGCACCAGGCCGATCTCCGCGGGGTCGATGCCCGCGTCGTTGATGGCGGCTCTCGCGGCCCGCGCGCCCATCCGCCAGGTGGTCTCGCCGTTGGCGATGTGGCGGGTGACGATGCCCGTGCGCGGGCGGATCCATTCGTCCGAGGTGTCCACGATCTTGGCGTATTCGCCGTTGTCGACCGTCATGGGCGGCAGATAGCTGCCCGTACCGCAAAATCTGATTCCTGTCATGGCGTCTCCTCATTATCGTTTTTACATTTTGCCTATTGCATCATGAATTTCTTTGTGCTATAATGGGCAAAAATGTAACAGTTGTTATATTTCGATTGTTATCATACCGTCAACCGGGCCAATTTGTCAACTATTAATTTGTGAATATTTTCTTTTTTTGTCCGGACGCGGTCAACTTTTATAGGAATGAGGGGTTATTGATGTCGAAGTTAGCTTTTGTATTCAGCGGGCAGGGCTCCCAGTACCCGGGCATGGGCAAGGAGCTGTACGACAGCTTTGAGTCGGTCCGCAGCGTCTATGAGTGCGGCAGCGACGTGCTCGGGTTCGATTTGGCGAAGGTCACCTTTGAAGGCGACGCCGAAACCCTCGCGCAGACGAAAATCTCCCAGCCCGCTATCTTTGCCGTTTCGATGGCCGCCTATTCGGTCGTCTCCCAGATGTGCGAGCCCTCCGCCGTGGCGGGCCACTCGCTGGGCGAATACGCCGCGCTGACCGCGGCGGGCGCCTTCTCGCTCGAGGACGGCTTCCGGATGATCGCCGCGCGCGGCCTCGCGATGCAGCGCGCCGCCGACAGGAACCCCGGCAGCATGTACGCGATTATCGGCAGCGACGAGCGGACGATCGCCCGCGTCTGCAAGGAGACCCCCGGCTACGTCCTGCCCGTCAACTACAACAACGCCACCCAGACGGTCATCGCGGGCGAAAACGCCGCCGCCGAGGCCGCCGCCGAGGCGCTTGCCGGCATGGGCTACAAGGCCAAGAAGCTGGCGGTGTCCAGCGCCTTCCACTCCAAGCTGATGGCCTCCGCCGCGCAGGAATTCTCCACGGCGATCGCCGACGTCGAATTCCATCCGCTGGCCATCCCCTTCTACTCCAACATCACCGGCCGCCGGATCCATCCCGACGCAGACCTGCGCCAGTACCTCATCCAGCACCTCGTCTCCCCCGTGCACTTCCACGAGGAGGTCTCCGACATGGTGGCCGACGGCGTCGACATGTTCATCGAGCTCGGCCCCAACAAGGTGCTCACCTCCCTCATCAAGCGCGGCTTCAAACAGGTCAGCGCCTGCAACATCGAAAAGCCCAGCGCGGTCGAAAAGCTGCGCGAAACGCTGTAATTTCCGACAATTGACATAAGGAGTCCGGGTCCTATGAAACGGTATGCTTTGATCGGACACCCGCTCGGCCATTCGCTCTCCCCCGAGATCCACCGGCGCCTCTTCGCGCTGGAGGGCATCGACGCGGACTACGCGCTTCTCGATATTCCTCCCGAGCAGCTCGCGTCCCAGGCGGATACCCTGCGGGAGCTCGCCGCCTTCAACGTGACGATCCCCTATAAGCGCGCCGTCATCCCCCTGCTCGACTCCCTCGGCGAGGGCGCGCGCCTCTTCGGCGCGGTCAACGCCGTGCATAACGCGGACGGCCGCCTGGTCGGTGACAACACCGACTGTGGCGGCTTTCTGCGCGCCCTGGGGGCGCACGGCGTCGCCATCGGGGGCGAAATCTGCGTGCTCGGCGCGGGCGGGGTTGGGCGGATGTTCGCCCTCGAATGCGCGCGGCAGGGCGCGCGGGTGACCGTCGCCGTGCGGGAGAGCGGCCGCGAAAAGGCCGCCGAACTCGCGCGCGAGGCGCGGGAAAAGCTCGGGGCGGAGCTTTCGGTGCGCGACATCGCCTCCCTCGGCGGGCGCTTCTCGCTGCTCATCAACGGAACCCCCGTGGGCATGTACCCGAACACGGACGCCTGCCCGGTGCCGCCCGCCCTGCTCGACGGGGTGGATACCGTCTTCGACTGCATTTACAACCCCTCCGAGACGCTGCTGCTGCGCCATGCGCGCGAACGCGGCGTCAAGGCGGTCGGCGGCATGGAGATGCTCGTCTGGCAGGCGGCGATCGCCCATGAGATCTGGCACGGCGCCCGGTTTTCCGACCGCGCCGTCGGCAGGATCGTGGACGAAATGGCCGCCCGCCTGCTGCTGAAGGAGCAAACGACATGAACAACATCATCCTCTGCGGCTTCATGGGCTGCGGCAAGACGACCGTGGGCACCCTGCTCGCCCGGCGGCTCGGGATGGCGTACGCCGACCTCGACGCCGAAATCGAGGCGGGGGCGGGCATGGCGATCCCCGCCATCTTCGCCGAATACGGCGAGGCGCGCTTCCGCGACCTCGAGCACGAGGCGGTCCGGGCCCTCGCGGGCCGCGCGGACTGCGTCGTCTCGACGGGCGGCGGCGCGCTGACCTATCCGCGCAACCGGGAGGTCCTCTCCCCGCGCGACCTCGTCGTCTTCCTCGACGCGCCGTTCGCCGCCTGCCTGGAGCGCATCCGCGGCAGCGACCGGCCGATCGTGCGGCGCAGCTCCCCGGAGGAGCTGCGGGCCCTCTTCGACGCCCGCCGTCCCGCCTATCTCGCCGCCGCGAACGCCGTCGTGGACGCGTCCGCCGAGCCTGAAGCGGTCGCCGGGGCGGTCGCCCAAATCCGCGCCGGACGGGGCTGACGGCCCCTTCCTTATAAGAATCAGAAGCGCCCGGCCGCAATCGCGGCCGGGCGCTTCTTTTGTTGAGGAAGGTGCTGCCGGTTCAGTTTTCCATGAGGTCGGCGATAAACTGCTCAAACTCGGAGAGAATTTTTTCAAAGGGCTTCGCCGGTTCGTCGAGGTTGAGGCCGTAGAAGGGCGGCATCAGGATGCCCCTCTCCATGATCTCCTTTTGCAGTTCCTCGATGAAGACGCCGGTGCCCTCGACGAGCGCGTCGCCGTAGTCGAGCTCCTTGGGCGGGCCGCCCCAGTCGTCGTTGTGGCTGGTCAGCGTCACGCCGCAGGTCGGGGAGCCGTTGCAGGAGAGCACTGCCACCGTCTGGTAGCCCATCTGGACGTAGCTCTCCATGTAATCGACGTTGCGCACGGCGATCTGGCGGCAGAAGCGGCGGAAGCCGACGTTGTCGTAGAGGTTCTTGGTGTGCTGCCAGCGCTGGATGCCGAGGTAGAGCGTCTCGGGGCAGTCCATCTGCTGCATGCCAAGGTCGTACTTGTGCAGGATTTTGACGACGTCGAGGCTGAATCCGCCGTACCGCGCGAGGTCGCGCACCTTGTTGTTGGTGTTGAGCAGGCAGCTCGACACGAAGATGATCTTTTTGCTCCGGGAATCCTCCTTTTGCAGTGACATACGGACCCTTCTTTCCAGATGTTTTGATTTTCCGCCGCATCCGGCGGTCAGAGCTTAAAATCGATGTTTTCGGTCTGTCCGCCGAACCGGAGCTCGCGGCGCGCGGGCGTCGTCTCGCAGACGATCTTTCCGCGCCGGACCACATAGAGGCATTCGCAGGTGAGGCGGACCGCGTCGAAGGGGGTGTCCGCGTCGAGCACCACGAAGTCGGCGGAGTTGCCCTCCTCGATGCCGTAATCCTCCAGGCACATCGTCCGGGCGGAATTGACGGTGACCATATCCAGCAGCTGGCCGATCTGGTCGTAGCCGCTGAGCTGCGCGGTGTGCATCAGCAGGTTTGCCGCGCCGAGCATCGAGCCCTTGCCCATCGGGTACCAGGGGTCCATCAGGTCGTCGTGCCCGATGCAGACGTTGATCCCCGCCGCGAGCAGCTCGTCCACACGCGTGCACCCCCGCCGGCGGGGATAGCCGTCGGTCCGGTTCTGGAGCACCGAGTTGGGATAGGGATTGGTGATGATGTTGAGGTTTGCCCGCTGCAAAACCCCCATCAGCTTGAAGGCGTAGTCGTTGTTGTAGTTGTGCATGGCGGTCGTATGGCTGGCGGTCGCGCGGCCCTCCATGCCGCGCACGATCGCCTCGCGCGCCACCACCTCGACGAACCGCGACTGGTCGTCGGTGTTTTCGTCGCAGTGGATGTCCACGAGCGCCCCGTACTTCTCCGCGAGGTCGAAGGCGAACTTCACGTCCGCGACCCCGTCCTCCCGTGAGAACTCGATGTAGGGCAGCCCGCCGACCACGTCGCAGCCCATCTGCATCGCGCGTTCCATTAGGCCGGTCCCGCCCTCGAAGGTGAAGACGCAGTCCTGCGGAAATGCGACGATCTGCAGGTCCACGAGATCCTTCATCTCCTCGCGCACCTCGGCGAGCGCCTCCACCGTGAGCAGGCTTCGGTCGGTCGCGTCGGCGTGGGTGCGCATCCGCAGCACGCCGTTGGCGACCTCCCATTTGATCGCCTTGATTGCGTTTTCCTTGATGACCTCCTTGGTGAGCGTCTGCTTGCGCTCCCCCCAGATCTGGATGCCCTCCAGCAGGGTGCCGCTCATGTTGTAGCGGGGATTTCCCACGCTCAGCGTGGCGTCGAGGTGCTGGTGGGGGTCGCAGAGGGGCGGGATCACGAGCCTCCCGCCCGCGTCGATCACCCGCGCGCCCTCGGGCGGGGCCAGCTCATCGGCGGGCGCGACGCGGTAGAATTTCCCCTCGCGGATGTGGATGCCGTGAAGCGCGTCCCTGCCGCGCAGACGGGCGTTTTTGACGAACAGTTCTTCCCGCATCTTCTCTCCTCCTCACGCCTTGCGCGGCGAAAGCTTTTCCACCGCATAGTAGACGACGGCGATCAGCAGGAAGGTCGGGACCGTGGCGCCGAGGGTCGGGGCGACGTGGGGCAGGATGTTGAAGAGCGCCACGCCGATGAGCCAGATGACGATCGCACGGACGTTGAAGCCGTTCTTATACCAGTAGCTGGAGGAGGCGTCGTCCACCAGCAGCTGCTCCGCGTCGACCTGCTGCTTTTTGAGCAGGAAGTAGTCGACGAGCAGGATGGCGATCAGCGGCACGAAGATCGAGCCGACGATCGTGAGGAACTGGATGAAGTGGCCGATCAGGTTGGGGATGACCGCCACGCCGGTGATCGCCACGCCGCCGCCCACGATGATCTTCCACGGTTCGATCTTCGGGAAGACGTTGACGAAGGAGATTGCGGACGAGTAGAGGTTCATGACGTTGGTGGTGACGCTCGAAAGGATGATGATGAGCAGGGCGGGGACGCCCAGGCCGAGCGACACGAGCATGGCGGAGGGGTTGGGGTCGCCGGTCACGATCGAGGAGATCATGCCGACGAACATGAAGCCCGCCGCGCCCGCGAGGGACCCGACCAGCGTGCCCACGCTGGAGGAGGATTTGTTCTTCGCATAGCGGGTGTAGTCGCACACCATCGGCCCCCATGCGAACGCGTTGGCCGCGAGCACATCGATGCCGAGCATGATCGGCATGGGGCTTTCCGGACGGAAGGAGGTGAGGTTGCTCCAGCCGTAATTCTTGATCATGAGGTAGGCCGCGTAGATCGACAGCAGCGCCAGCAGCGGTACCGACACCCGCTGGAGCCAGGTGATCGAGCGGAAGCCGTAGGCGGTGATGAGCAGCTGCACGATGCCGGTCAGGATGATCCAGAGCGTGATGTTGCTGTAGCCGGTCATGGCGGAGACGACCGCGTCGATCGAGCTGCCGCAGACGACGGTGACCGACGCGCCCCATCCGATGAGCTGGACCGCGTTGGCGATGGCGGGGACGTAGGAGCCCTTGATGCCGAAGGTCATGCGGGCCGCCGCCATGGTCGGGATGCGCACCTTGTAGCCGATGACGCCGAGTGCGAGCAGCGGGAGGATGACGAGCACGTTGCCCCACAGCAGCATGGCGGCCGCGCGCGCGAAGCCGAGCCCGGCCATCGAGCCGCCCATCAGCAGGCGCGGAACCGCCACGTTGGCGCAGAACCAGACGAACGCCATATCCCACAGTCCGGTCTTCTGCTCCGATTCGGGGATGATTTGGATGCCTTCCCGTTCCAGTTTCATAGAAACCCTCCTTATTCGTTCTGTGAGGAATCGCCAAATTTGTCTCTTTTTTTGTCGATTCCCCACATTTGAACTCATCGTATCAGCAGGAATTTCGCCTGTCAAATCGCACTTGTATAATACTCCCAATATATTCCATGATTTTTGCGTAATTTTATGGCAATCTCCCATTTTATTTGCGCATTTAATTTTCCATGCCCCAAATTCGCCTCCTCCGGCTATGAAAAAACCACAATTTAAAATCGGAAATTGCACTTTTTATTCGTCCGCTTTTCCGTCCGGCGGACGAGGCCCGGCATTTTCATGCGGGAGCGGCTTCGTTAAATCATAACGAACCGTTCTTATTTGCGCATTTAACCGCATTTGTTTCATTTTCTTTCTCCTGGCTGGTCATTCTAGACAAAGCGTCCCCCGCCCTCTACTGGAAAGCTCCGATTTTTTTCCGCGGCGCCCTTTCAAATTGACGGGGCCCCGCCGCCGGTTTATCATGGAGAGGGGGGATGCAGATGATAACGATCCAGGACGTGGCGCGGCGGTGCGGCGTGTCCGCCACCACCGTTTCCCACGTGATCAACAAGACCCGCTACGTGCGCCCCGAGCTTGCCGGCCGGGTGATGCGCGCGGTCGAGGAGCTCGGGTACACCCCGCTGCGGGTCTCCCACCGGCAGAAGCTCTGCGGGATGCGCGTGGCCGGCATCTTTTTAAGCAGCATCCGGGGCAGCTATGCCTCCGACCTGGCCGACTGCCTGGCCGCCGAGCTGCTCGACAAGCGGGTGCGGATCGTCGTAATCGTCACCGAGCAGCGCCTGGCGTGGAAGGATTTCCTCGAGTATGTCCGCCTCTACCACCTCGACGACGCCATCGTGCACTACTCGGTCGAAATCCGGGACGACGGCGGCGCGCCGCCGCCCGTGCGGACGGTCTTCATCAACCACATCCCCACCGACCGCGCCAACTGCTATTACATCAACTTCGACTATCCCCACGCCGTGGGGCTCGCCCTCCGCCACCTGCTCAACCGGGGGCACGCCGACATCGCCTTCCTCGCCTGCCAGAGCAGCTCCTTTATCAACCAGTCGGTCCTCTCCGCCGCGCATGAGACCTTCCGACAGTACGGGCTCGAATTTGACGACAGCCGCTTCTGGACGATCGACGACACCTACGGCCGGGACGAGCTGGTCCGCCAGCTGGGCGCCTGCTTCCAGGCGCACCCGCGGATCACCGCGGTCATCACCGCTGAGACGGGCGCCACCATGCACATCATGGACTACATCCGCCTCAACGACCTGCAGTTTCCGCAGGACCTCTCCCTCATCACGATCGGCGACATGTACATCGCCAAGGTCTTTTTCCCCAACATCACGCGGGTGGATATGAAGGTGCGCGAGCTGGTGGCCAGCATCCGCGAGCTCATCCTCGGCGGGAACGAGCGGCGGCACCGGCTGATCTCCGCCGACTTCATCCTCGGGGAATCGACCCGCACGCTGGCGCGCGGCCCGTCGGGCGCGCAGGCCGGGCGGGCCGAGCTGCTGGAGCTCACCGACGCGGAGATCGAGAGGGTGCAGCACCGCGGCTATTCGGTCTGCATCTCGATCAACGACGAGCGCTCCCTCTCCTCCCGCCTGCTCGCGCAGGGGATGCGGGACGGGTTCGCCGCGCTCGGCATCGGGGTGCTCGGCACCGTCAACGCCCAGCAGGACGCGCAGCTCCAGAAGATCCAGCTGGACAGTCTCGCCGCCATGCACCCCGACGCGATCGTCTGCCTGCCCGTGCTCGAGGGGCGGGAGCTCGACCGCTACCGCAAGCTCTGCCGGAGCGGCATCCGACTGGTCTTCGCGGGGGACGTGCCCACCTCGATGCCGCCCCTCTCCTACGACACCTGCGTCGCGGCCAACGAATCGGAAAACGGCCGCGCCGCCGGCAAGCTCCTGGCCTCCGAGGTGCTCCGGCGGGGCGGAAGCTGCATCGGCTTCCTCTACGGCAGCGCGCAGTCCTTCTGCACCCGGCAGCGCGACCTCTCCGCCACCGGCATCATCGCCGAGGAGTTCCCCCAGCTCGAAACGGTGGCGCGGCGGGACTTCTACAGTCCCTGCGGGAACGTCCCCCTCATCCGCGGCCTGCTCGAAGCCCATCCCGAGATCGACGGCCTCTACGCGAGCGACGAACGGCTCGCCGCCGACGCGGCCGCCGCGCTGCGCGAGCTTTCGCGCCCGGACGTCGCGCTTGTCGCCGCGGGACTCGACTACGGCGTCGCCAAGCTGCTCGCGGCCGAAAAAAACATCACCGCGGTCAGCTGCCCCCGCTCCTATGAGACCGGGCGCGCCGCCGCGCTGGCCTGCGCCTGCAGCCTGCTCGGCAAGCAGCCCCTGCCCCATATCGTTACCGTGCCCGCGGTCGTCACCGCGAAGAACCTCGAGAAGTCCTGGCTGGAGCTGGTCAAGCGCCGCCTCCCCCACGAAATCACCGAGCTGCTCGCCCGCTGAGCGGTCTTCAAATTCCACCGATTCCCTATAAATTTCTTCACAGTTCATTGACATTCTGGTCACAAATGGTACAATAAGTGTGGAAAATTGTGACAAAAGGAGTGCTGACTGTGAAAAAATGGATTAGCGCGGTAATCGCGTTTGCAATGCTGCTTTCCCTCTCCTGCCCGGTCTTTGCGGAGCGCCTGCTCAAGCCCATTGAAGAGGCGGCGCCCGCCGCCGTGGAAGCGGAGGACGAGATCCCGGTCATCGCCGAGGAGGCGGTCCCGACGGCCGCGGCGCCCGCCGTCATGCTGACCGCCGCCGAATACGAGCTCGGCTATGTGAATATGGCCACCGAGCTGAGCGCCGCCCTCGGCGGCGCGCTCAAGGGCTACGACTACCGCGACAAGCGGACCTTCGGCAAAATCGGCGACGAGATCGCCAGGAGCCGCGACCTGCTCTCCGGGCTGGCTTCGGCCGCCGCCCCCGCCGAGTACCAGGAGGCCCACAAGCTCTTCGCCGCGGCCGCGGAAAAAACCGGCGCCTACTACGACAGCTTTACCGCGATGACCCGCTCCCCCTCCAAGGCCGGCTACGACAAGTCGGTCAAGGCGAGCCGGGAGGCCCAGAAGGCCATCCTCGCGGCGGTCAACCAGTTCGTGGAGACCTATACCTCGCTGCATCCGGGCTCCCAGTTCACCCGCATCCCCGTAGGCGCCTGAATCCCGTAAGAACCAAAAAAGCGCCGGGCGCATCTGCGCCGGACGCTCTGCGTCCGGGGCCTTCCGCCGTATTTGAAAGAGCTATCTTTTGTCGCGGAGGATAAGCGCCGCCATGACGCCGAACGTCACGGCGATCGCCGCGGCCGCGCCCACGAGGGCCGTCGCCGCAATCCCGCGCCAGGGGTTGAAAAGCCGCAGTTCTTTCATCATAGCCGCACCTTATTTGTCGAGGTTGGCTTCGAGGGTCGAGAGCTGGCTTTCGAGCTCCTTCGGCAGCCTGTCGCCAAACTTCGCATAGAACTCCTTGATGCCCTTGACCTCCTCTTTCCAGAGGCCCTTGTCGACGGTCAGCAGGTCCCTGACGGTGTCGGTCGTGACGTCGCCGAGGCCCTCGACGTCGATGTCCTCCGGCTTCGGCTCGTAGCCGATCGGGGTCTCGACCGCCTCGGCCCTGCCTTCGCAGCGGTCGATGATCCAGTTCAGCACACGCATGTTGTCGCCGAAGCCCGGCCAGATGAAGTGGCCTTCGTCGTCGGTGCGGAACCAGTTGACGTTGAAGATCTTGGGAGCCTTGTCGCCGAGCTTCTCGCCCATTTCAAACCAGTGCGCCCAGTAGTCGCCCATGTTGTAGCCGCAGAAGGGCAGCATCGCCATCGGGTCGCGGCGGACGACGCCCACGGCGCCGGCGGCGGCGGCAGTCGTCTCGGAGGCCATGGTGGAGCCGACGAAGACGCCGTGCTTCCAATCCCTCGCCTGGTAGACCAGCGGAGCGGTCTTGGCGCGGCGGCCGCCGAAGATGATCGCGGAGATGGGCACGCCGTTGGGATTATTGAACTCGGAGGAGATGCAGGGGCAGTTGACCGCGGGGGCGGTGAACCGGGAGTTGGGATGCGCGCCCTTGGAGCCGTCGGTGCAGTCCCACTTCTCGCCCTTCCAGTTGAGCGCGTTCTTGGGCGGGTTCTTGTCGAGGCCCTCCCACCAGACGGTGTTGTCGTCGAGGTTGTGGACCACGTTGGTGAAGATCGTGTTCTTCTGGGTGGAGATCAGCGCGTTGGGGTTGGACTTCATGTTGGTGCCGGGCGCGACGCCGAAGAAGCCGTTCTCCGGGTTGATCGCCCAGAGGCGCCCGTCCGGGCCGACGCGCAGCCAGGCGATGTCGTCGCCGACCGTCCAGACCTTGTAGCCGGCATCCTGGAATTTCTTCGGCGGGATGAGCATGGCCAGGTTGGTCTTGCCACACGCGGAGGGGAACGCCGCGCAGACGTATTTGATCTCGCCCTTGGGGTTCTCCAGCCCGAGGATGAGCATGTGCTCGGCCATCCAGCCCTCGTTCTTCGCCTGGTAGGAGGCGATGCGCAGGGCGAAGCACTTCTTGCCGAGCAGGACGTTGCCGCCGTAGCCGGAGTTGACCGACCAGATGGTGTTGTCCTCAGGGAACTGGACGATATAGCGGTTCTCCTCCTCCATCTTGGCCTTGGAATGCAGGCCGCGGACGAAGTCGTTGGAGGTGTCGCCGAGCTGGTCGAACGCCTGCTGGCCCATGCGGGTCATGATGTCCATGTTGAGCACGACGTAGATCGAGTCGGTCAGCTCAACGCCCACCTTGGAGAAGGGGGAGCCGATCGGGCCCATGCAGTAGGGGAGGATATACATGGTGCGGCCCTGCATCGCGCCGTCGAAGAGGGTGCGCAGCTTGGCGTACATGACCTGCGGGTCCTCCCAGTTGTTGGTCGGGCCGGCGTCCTCCTTCTTGCGGGAGCAGATAAAGGTCCTGCCCTCGACGCGCGCAACGTCGTTGACGGCGGTGCGGTGGAGCAGGCAGCCCGGGAGCTTCTCAGGGTTGAGAGCCTCCATCTCGCCGGTCGCGAGAGCCTGGTCGCGCAGCTCTTTGAGCTGGGCCTCGCTGCCGTCGATCCAAACAACCTTGTCGGGTTTTACAAGCGCCTTCATCTCCTCAATCCAGTTGAGGACATTCTTGTTGTTTGTCATGATTGTTCTCCTCTCGGTGTATTTAGAATAATTTATAAAAACCATGCCGGATCGCGAGGGAATTTGGTCGGTTTTCTGTGGAGTTTCCCCAGAAAATCGAAATTTCCCACGTTTATCATTATAGACCGAACCTTTTGAAATTGCAATGGGTTTTCTGATTTTTGTGTTAATTTTTCGTCAAAGTTTTGCAGGAGAGCAAAGAACCCTCCTGCATTTTATCACTCCCTCGCGGAAAACGCCGCGCCGATATCCATGGACGGAGCGGCATTGAGGGAGAGCGAAGCGGGCGGATTTGCAAGGAATTCATAATAGCCCTGCGCGCCGATCATCGCGGCGTTGTCCCCGCAGAGGGAGAGCGGCGGCAGATGGAGCGCAAAGCCGTTTTTCCGGCACATCTCCCCGAGCGCGGCGCGCAGGCCGCTGTTGGCGGAAACCCCGCCCGCCGCCGCGACGACGCGGTATCCGAGCTCCTTCGCCGCCGCCTCAAGATGGCCGGTGAGCACCTCGCAGACAGTCCTCTGAAAGCTCGCGGCCAGCGAATCCACGTCGACCGCCTCCCCCTTCTGCCCGGCGTTGTGCAGCAGGTTGATGACCGCCGTCTTGAGCCCCGAAAAGCTGAAGTCGCAGGGCGCGCCCTCGACGCGCGGCTTCGGCAGCCGGTACTTGTCCGGGTCGCCGCGACGGGCGGCCTCGTCGATGTAGACGCCGCCCGGGTAGGGGAAGCCCATCGCGCGGGCGGATTTGTCAAACGCCTCCCCCGCCGCGTCGTCCCGCGTGCGGCCGACGACGCGGAAGTCGGTGTAGGAGCGCACTTCGACGATGTGGGTGTGCCCGCCCGACACCACGAGGCAGAGAAAGGGCGGCTCCAGCTCCGGATATGCCAGATAGTTTGCGGCGATGTGCCCGCGGATGTGGTGCACGGGCACAAGGGGCTTTCCCGCCGCGAGGGCAAGCCCCTTGGCGTAGTTGACCCCCACGAGCAGCGCGCCGATCAGCCCCGGCGCGGCCGTCACCGCGACGGCGTCGATCTCCTCCAGCGCGGCGCCCGCCTCGTCGAGCGCGCCCTGCA
>NZ_CABUCJ010000008.1 GCF_902490045.1 uncultured Anaerotruncus sp. | reverse complement strand
CCCGCCGCTTTTTTCCTGCGCCGAAACCGGGGATTTCGTCAATTTGATACAAGACAAATCCCGGCGCGGGTGCTATGATAGGGGACAGATTCAAACCGGGAGGGATCGCCATGGCGGAGGAACGCCGCGTCTGTTACGACAATGAGCTGAAGATCGAGGCCTACCAGTTCCAGGGCCTGATGCAGAAATTTCCCAACCACTTCCACGACCACTACGTGGTGGGGTTTATCGAGAGCGGCAAGCGGCACCTCTCCTGTAAAAACCGCGACTACATCCTCGTTTCGGGGGATATGCTCCTGCTGAACCCGCGCGAAAACCACGAATGCGAGCAGGTGGACGAGCGGGCGCTCGATTTCCGCTGCCTCAACATCCCCGAGGCCGTGATGGAATCGGTCATGGAGGAGATCACCGGAAGCCGCCGCCTGCCCGAATTTTCCGAGCCGGTCGCGCCTCAGGCGGAGGAGGCCCTGCTCCTGCGGGAGGTCCACGAGATGATTATGGAGGGCAGCGCCGACTTTGCCAAGGAGGAGGCGTTCCTCTTCCTGATCGAGCGGGTGACAGAGCGCTACGCCCAGCCGGCCGCCGGCCGGCCCGAGGCGGAAAACGCCGGCGTGCAGCGGGTGCGCGCCTTTGTGGACGCGCACTACGCCGAGCCGGTCTCCCTCGACGAGCTGGCAAAGGCCGCGGACATGAACAAATTCGTCCTGCTCAGGGCGTTCACGCGGGAACGGGGCATCACCCCCTACCAGTACCTGCTGACGGTGCGCATCAACAAGGCGAAGGAACTGCTCGAACGGGGCGCGCAGCCGCTCGAAGCCGCCATGTCCAGCGGCTTTACCGACCAGAGCCACTTCACCAACGCCTTTAAGCGCTTCATCGGCCTGACGCCCGGCCAGTACCGGGAAATTTTCCGTGAGAAATGAGGGAGCCGTTTTGCCAAAGCAAACCGTCCAGGGCCACCTCGCGGCGGCCCTGACCATCCTGATCTGGGGCACCACCTTTATCTCGACCAAGGTGCTGCTCCGCGACTTCGCCCCCGTCGAAATCCTCTTCTTCCGCTTCTGCATCGGCTTTCTCGCCCTGTCCGCGATCTGCCCCCGCCGCCTGCGCGCCGCCGGCTGGAAGCAGGAGCGGTATTTCCTCTTCGCGGGCCTGACGGGCGTCACTCTCTATTTCCTGCTGGAAAACATCGCGCTGACCTTCTCCCCCGCCTCCAACGTCGGCGTCATCATTTCGGTCGCGCCCTTCTTTACCGCACTGCTCGCCCACTTCTTTCTGAACGGCGAGCCGCTGCGGGGCGGGTTCTTCCTCGGCTTTGCCGTCGCGCTCGCGGGCGTCGCGCTCATCAGCTTCAACGGGGCCGCCGTCCTGCGCCTCAATCCTCTCGGCGACCTGCTCGCCCTGCTGGCGGCCCTCGTGTGGGCGGTCTACGCGGTCCTCACCCGCCGCATCGCCGCGTTCGGCTTTCCCACCGTCCAGGCCACCCGCCGCGTCTTTTTTTACGGGCTGCTCTTCATGCTCCCCGCCCTGTTCTTCACCGATTTCCGCTGGGGCTTCGCGCGCTTCGCAAACCCCCGGCTCCTCTTGAACATCCTCTACCTCGGGCTTGGAGCCTCCGCCCTCTGCTTCGTCACCTGGAACCTCGCGGTCCGGCGGCTCGGCGCGGTCAGGACGAGCGTCTATATCTACTGCGTGCCGGTGATCACCGTCGCGACCTCGGTGATCGTCCTGCGCGAGCGGATCACCCCTCTCGCGGCGGCGGGCGTCCTGCTGACGCTGGCGGGGCTGGTCCTCTCGGAACGGAATCCAAGGAAAGGAGGCGAACCGGCATGTCTGGAAACGGACAAAAATGCGTCCTTGTGATCGACGGGGCCCTGCCCGCGGGAGTGGCCGCGAACACGGCGGCCATCCTCGGGATCACGCTCGGGAAGCGCTTCCCCGAGATCGTCGGCCCCGACGTGGCCGACGCGGCCGGGCGGATCCACGCCGGCATCACCGGCTCCCCCATCCCCATCCTGAAGGGGGACCGCGCGCTGCTCCGCGACCTGCGCGAGCGGCTCTTCACGGAGGAATTTTCCGGCCTGCTGGCCGTCGACTTCTCCGACGTGGCGCAGCGGTGCCGCGTCTACGACGAGTACGTCAGCGGAGCCGCCGCGGCCTTCCCGGAGGAATTTTCCTACTACGGCCTGGCAATCTGCGGCGACGCCAAAAAGGTCAGCCGCCTCACCGGCAGCCTGCCGCTGCTGCGGTGACGAAAAGAACGCCCCCTGCCCGGCGCGCCGGGCAGGGGGCGTTGCGTATCTCCTAGACTAGAGGTCGGGGGTCGTCGGCGGGGATTTGCGCAGAGGCGCGGCCTGCTGGAACCCGTAGGCGATCTCGATGAGGGTGGGCTCGCTCCACGGGCGGCCGATGATCTCCATGCCGACCGGCACGCCGATGGGGGCGTTTTGGTCGGGAGTGCTGTAGCCCGCGGGCACCGCGATCGACGGGAACCCGGTCACCGAGCAGAGTACGCCGTTGCGCTGCTGCTGGCTGCCGCCCGTCTTGCAGACGAGCTGCTGCTGGTGCGGATAGACCATCGCGTCCAGCTCGTAGTCGGCCATCAGCTTCATGACCTTGGTCTGGGTCTGCGCGCGCAGGATCAGCCGCTGGTTATATTCCGGCGTGCCGGTCGAGAGCTGCATCGCCTTCTCGAGGTTCTCCCTGATGCCGGGGTGGAACTTGCCCGACGCCATGACCTCCTCCACCGAATGGACGGGGGCGCGCGGCGGCAGAGCGTTCAGGTAGATGTTGAGGTGGTCCTTGAGGTCGTAGAGGTGGACGCTGACGCTCGAGGTGAGCCAGCCGGAATCGATTTCCTCGGTGATGGGGACGATCTCGGCGCCCTGCCCTCGCAGGACCTCGATCGCCGCGCGCACAACGCGGTTGACCTCCTCGTGCACGTCCTTCTTGCCGAAGAAGCTCTCGAGCACGCCGATCCGCTTGCCGCGGATGCCGTCCTTTTTGAGGTATTCGGCATAGCTGCCCTGCTGGAGCTTGTCGACGCACCAAGCGGTCTCGTCGTCGCCCGGGTCATAGCCCGCGATCACGTCGAGCACGGCCACGGCGTCCTCCACCGTGCGGCAGATGGGGCCGGCGGTGTCCTGCGTGAAGGAATAGGGCACGACCCCGCCGCGGCTCACCAGCCCGATGGTGGGGCGGATACCCACGAGGGAGCAGGCGGAGGAGGGCGAACGGATCGAGTTGATCGTATCGGTGCCGATGCCGAGGATGCCGAAGTCGGAGGCGATCGCCGCGCCCGTGCCGCCCGACGAGCCGCCCGGCGTCCGGGTCAGGTCGTAGGGGTTGAGGGTCTGGCCGAGGATCGAGCTGATCGTCTCGCCCCAGATGGCAAACTCGTGCAGGTTGGATTTGGCGAGGATGAGCGCGCCCGCTTCCCGCAGGCGTTTGGTGATGAAAGCGTCCTCGTCGGGCGTAAAGCCGCGCAGGCTCTCCGAGCCCGCGGTGGTCGGCATATCCGCCGTGTCGACGTTGTCCTTGAGGATGACAGGGATGCCGTGCAGCGGGCCGGTCAGCCCGCCGTTTTTCAGCGCCGCATCGAGGCGGTCGGCCTCCTCGAGCGCCCTGGGATTCACGAGGATGATCGCGTTGAGGCAGGGCCCCTTCTGGTCGTACGCGTCGATCCGTTTGAGGTAGTACTCCGCGAGCTCGCGGCAGGTCACTTCCCCCGCCAGCATCGCGCGGTGCACCGCGGCAACTGTGGTTTCCTTAAAATCAAAAGGCATAACAGCAGGTTCCCCCTTTCAGGTCAGGGGCGTCAAACAGGCAGGAAGAGGACGCCCAGGATGAAGATCAGCCCGCTCATCAGCATGATGGCGGTGGTGTAGCCCATGATGTCCTTCGCCTTCAGGCCGGTGACGCCGAGCAGCGCGATCGCCCAGAACGGCTGGAACATGTTGGTCCAGGTGTTGCCGTAGCCGACCGCCAGCGCGGTCTTGATGATATCGGCGTTCATCATCATCGCCGACTGGATCGCGATCGGGCCCTGAACCGCCCACTGGCCGCCGCCGGACGGAACGAACAGGTTGACGATCGAGGCGCTGATGAAGGTCCACAGCGGGAAGGTGAAGGGCGTGCTGATCGATACGAGCCCGGTCGCGAGGATGTCAACGAGGCCGGAGTACTTGATCATGCCCATGATGCCCGCGTAGAGCGGGAACTGGAAAACGATGCCGCTGACGCCGCCGATGCCGTTCTTGACGGCGCGGATGTAGTTCGCGATGTTGCCGTGCATGATGATGCCGGCGAAGAGGAAGATGGCGTTGACCATGTTGATGTCGAGGTCAAAGCCCTTGGTCGCGAAGTGGTAGACGATATACACCACGCCCATCAGCGCCAGCGCGTAGGCCAGAATGCGGCTGTGGTTGAGGCGGTCGCCCACGGAGGGGTTCTCGGGAAGCTGGTCGACCGATTCACTCTCCAGCTCGATCATTTCGATCGCGGTCTTTTCGAGCGGGCTCACGTGCTCCTCCTTGGGGTGCAGCATGCCGGCGAAGATCGGCGGCAGGACGAGCAGCGCGATCGTGACGATGATATTCATCGGGTTGAACATGTACTGGGAAATCGGGATCACGCCGATCTGGTCCTCGAGGAAGTGGCCCGGCGTCGCGATGAGCAGGCCGATGGAGGAGGAGAGCATCCCCTGCCAGGTCATCTGGCCGACATACGCGCCCGCCGCAATCAGGCCGTACTCGAACGGGATCTTTTTGATGCGCAGCTCCTTGGCCAGCTCCTTGGCCAGCAGCGCGCCCACGATGAGGCTGAGGCCCCAGTGCAGGAAGGATGCCAGGACGGACACGAAGGTGACCAGCCAGGCGGCCTGCTTGCCGCTCTTGGCAAGGCCGGCCAGCTTGCGGATGCCCCTCTTGGCGATGGGCGCTTCCGCGACAGCGGATCCGGTGATGATGATCAGGCACATCTGCATTGCAAAGGCCAGCAGCTCCCACAGGCCCTTATACCAGTTCTGGACCATCTGCATCGGAGTCTGCCGCGCGACTACAATGCCCAGGACAAACGCGATGAGGGTCAGCACGACCGCAAAGATGCTCGGGTCGGGCATGTACTTCATCGACCATCTTGTCAGGGAGGCGCCCACCCTTGCGATCGCATTGCCTTCGTCCCTGCGGACCGGTTTCGACTCACTCGCCATGAAAACATCGCCTCTTTCTCTCTTTTATTTATCCGTCGGAGCGCACAACACGCCCCGTTAGGACCACACACCATTACCGCGCTTTCAATTTTCGACATTTTATATAATTTTAATTTACATGGTTAATATATTTTATGCATTGATTATACCATGTTCAAATTTCTTTGTACAGCACGGCGGGCACGACAAAAAAATCGGCGCCGTGGAAAAAATCCACGACGCCGTTGTCGTTTACGCAAATAATCATACTTCATCCGTGCTGCCCTGTCAATTCATTCCATTCAATTGCATAAAACTTTGGAAAATCCTCCAAAGTTTTTTCCGGAAAAAATTGATTTTCTGCCCATATTTTTGATTTGCGGGTTGCATGGCCTCCACTATGAAAATCCGCCCATCCGCGGTATAATGGCCCCAGACGGCTGTCAAACGCCGCCAATCCCCTAAGGAGCGCGGCAGATGCTTCACGACAAAAACGCTTCCTCTTCGACATCGACGAAATGCTGGTCGACGGCAGCCGACCTGGCAGTTCCCCGATGTGCGCGCGCTGCTGAACGCGCTGCGCAGGTAGGCGGAAAAACCCCCGCCCCGGTTCCCGGGGCGGGGGTTTTGTCATTTTACCAGCTTGTCGAGCAGCGCGGCGATCTCTTCGATCTTCTCCTCCGCCGCGCCGTTTTCGCACGCGTCCCGCACGCACCCCTCAAGATGCGCGCGCAGCACCTCCCGGTTGGCCCGCCCGAGGATCGACTCGGCAGCCATGATCTGGTTGGACACATCGATGCAGTAGCGGTCCTCCTCCACCATCCTGAGGATGCCGTCGATCTGCCCGCGCGCCGTGCGCAGCAGGCGGGCGACCTGTTCCCTGTCCGCCCGCATCAGTCGAGCGACAGGACGTCGTAGCCCGCGTCGGTGACGGCGGCCTTCATCTGCTCGTCCGTCACCCGGCCCTCCGTCTCAATGGAAGCCGTCTTGGCCTCGAGGTCGACCTTCGCCGTCACGCCGTCAAGCGCGTTCAGCGCCTTTTCCACCCGCGCGGAGCAGTGTCCGCAGCTCATGCCTTCGATCACCATCGTCTTTTTCATGGGAATTGTTTCCTCCTTCAAGTTGATTTCTTCTTGCTGATTACTATTTGTATTTGAGGCCGCGGCCCTCCGCGGCCGGAACAGCTTGAGGCGCAGGGCGTTCGAGACGACGCACACCGAGCTTAAGCTCATGGCCGCGGCGCCGAACATCGGGTTCAGCTTCCAGCCGAGCACCGAGAAGAAGACGCCCGCCGCCAGCGGGATACCGATCGAGTTATAGAAGAACGCCCAGAAGAGGTTCTGCTTGATGTTGCGGATGACCGCGCGCGACAGGTCGATGGCCGTCACCGCGTCGAGCAGGTCGCTCTTCATGAGCACCACGTCGGCCGATTCGATCGCCACGTCGGTGCCCGCGCCGATCGCGATGCCCACGTCCGCGCGGGTGAGGGCGGGCGCGTCGTTGATGCCGTCGCCCACCATCGCGACCCTGCGGCCCTGCTCCTGCAGCTTGGCGACCTCCCGCTCCTTGTCCTGCGGGAGCACCTCCGCCACCACGCGGCCGATGCCGAGCTGCTTCTGGATGGCGGCCGCGGTGCGCCTGTTGTCGCCGGTGAGCATCACCACATCGATCCCCATCTGCCCGAACGCCTCGATCGCCGCGCGGCTGGTCGGCTTGACCGTGTCGGCCACCGCCGCCACGCCGAGTGCCCTGCCCTCTCCGGCAAAGTAGAGGGGGGTCTTGCCCTCCTCTGACAAGGCCTCGCCCTTTTCAGTGAAGCCGCCGAGCGCGATGCGGTTTTCGTCCATCATTTTGCGGTTCCCCGCGAGGTAGCGGACGCCATCCACCGTGGCCGCGACACCCTGCCCCGCGACCGCCTCGAACTCCGCCGCGGCGCGCAGCGGGAGGTTCCTCCGCGCGGCCTCCTCGACGATCGCGGTGGAGAGCGGGTGCTCCGACTGCTTTTCCACCGAGGCGGCGATTGTCAGCAGCTCCGTCTCGGAGATGCCGTCCGCCGCCAGCAGGTCGGTGACGCGCGGCCTTCCCTCGGTGATCGTGCCCGTCTTGTCGAGCACGACGGTGTTGATCGTGTGGGCGGTCTCGAGTGCCTCGGCCGACTTGATGAGGATGCCGTTTTCCGCGCCCTTGCCGGTGCCGACCATGATCGCCACCGGGGTGGCCAGGCCGAGCGCACAGGGGCAGGAGATGACGAGCACCGCGATGCCGATCGAGAGCGCGAACTCCACCGTGTGTCCGAGCAGCAGCCAAGTTGCGGCGGCGATCACGGCGATGCAGATGACCACCGGCACGAACACGCCGCTCACCTTGTCGGCGAGCTTGGCGATGGGGGCCTTGGAGTTGGCCGCGTCCTCGACGAGCGCGACGATCTGCGCGAGGGTGGTGTCCGCGCCCACCTTGGTGGCGCGGAATTTGAAGTAACCGGAGCGGTTGATCGTCGCCGCGATCACCCGGTCGCCCGGGCCCTTGTCCACCGGGATGCTCTCGCCGGTGATCGCCGACTCGTCGACCGCCGCGCCGCCCTCGGTGATCTCCCCGTCGACCGGGATGCTTGCGCCCGGCTTCACGATCAGCAGGTCGCCCACCGCGACCTCCTCGACCGGGATTTCAGTTTCGGCGCCCTCCCGCTCGACGAGCGCCGTCTTGGGCGCGAGGTCCATCAGCTTGGTGATCGCCTCGCTCGTCTTGCCCTTCGAACGGGTCTCGAGAAATTTGCCGAGCGTGATGAGCGCCAAAATCATGCCCGCCGACTCAAAGTAGAGGTCCATCGAATACCGCTCCACCATGTCGGAGTCTCCGTGCCCGAGCCCCCAGCCGATCATGTAGATCGCCACGACGCCGTAGACCATCGCCGCCGCCGAGCCGATCGCGATCAGCGAATCCATGTTGGGCGCGCCCTTGAAGAGGGTTTTGAAGCCCACCTGATAGTATTTGCGGTTGACGTACGCGATCGGCAGCGTCAGCAGGAGCTGGGTGAACGCAAAGGTGAGCGCGTTTTCCGTCCCGTGCATAAAGTGGGGCAGCGGCAGGCCCATCATATGCCCCATCGAGATGTAGAAGAGCGGGATCAGGAAAACGAAGGAGACGACCAGCCGCCGCTTCATATTGGCAATCTGCGCCGCCACCGGGTCGGCGGCGGGCGCCGCCTTCGCCTGCGGGCGGGCCGATGCCGCGCCCGCGTGCACCGAGGCGCCGTAGCCGGCCTCCTCGACCGCGCGGATGACCGCGGCATCGCTCGAGGCCGTCTCGTCGTAATCGACCGCCATATTGTTGGAGAGCAGGTTGACCGTCACCGACCGGACGCCCGGGACCTTCGCAACGCTCTTTTCCACATGCGCCGAGCAGGCGGAGCAGGTCATGCCCGTCACATCGAACTTTTGCTTCATGGCTTTCATCCTTTCAACACCCCCAGGGGGTGGGGGTGATCCTGTGGTTATTCTATACGGATTTCATCCACTTGTCAAGAGGGGGCATCCGCTTTACATTGGTAATGCGATGATGTATAATAAAGTCTGCCTTATCTAAGATTCCCGGAACCATCCGGATTTATAGGGGGAAACCGCCATGCTCATCGACTTTCACACCCATATCTTCCCCGACGCGCTCGCCGCAAAGACGCTGCCGCGCCTCTCGCACATCGCCTACGACAGCCCCTACTACACCGACGGCACCGAGCGCGGCGCGCGCGAGGCGATGGCCGCGTGGGGCGTGGACCGCGCCGTCGTGCTGCACATCGCCACCAAACCCGGCCAGCAGAAGACCGTCAACCGCTTTGCGGCCGAGGTGCAGGCGCGCAACCCGAACATGCTCTGCTTCGGCGCCGTCCACCCGAAGGACCCCGGCGCGGCCGCCGAAATCGCCGAAATCAAGGCCGCCGGCCTCTGCGGCGTCAAGCTGCACCCCGCCTACCAGGAGTGCTATTTCGGGGATGAGGCGTTCTTCCCGATCTACGCCGCGATCGAGGAGGCGGGCCTGCCGCTCCTCCTCCACGCGGGGCGCGACCCCGTCAGCCGGGAAAATTTCGCGCCTGCCGACCAGATCGCGGCGGTCGCGCGCGCCTTCCCGAAACTCACCCTCATCGCCGCGCACATGGGCGCGCTCGGCCAGACCGAACCCGCCTCCGCCTTTCTCTGCGATCTGCCCAACGTCTATTTCGACACGGCGATGAGCTCGGTCTACCTCGAGCCGGGCGAGTATCTCCGCCTCATCCGCAGGAAGGGCGCGGACCGCGTGCTCTTCGGCACCGACTGCCCCTGGAACACCGTCGAAAACGAGCTCGGCATGCTCGAGCGCCTCGGCCTCACCGGGGAGGAGCTCGAGATGATCAAGTGGAAGAACGCTTTGAGGCTGCTGCCAGGAGGAACCTTTTGAAAGAGATTCCCTCTGGACCCCATTGAAAGCTTCCGGCAGGCCCGGCCCCGGCCCGCTCCGCGGGCCGGGGCTTCGTCTTTTTGCACGGAAATTCCGGAGCGGCGCGCGAATTTACAATATTCCATTGTCTTTTGCACATAATTTGATTATAATATGATTCTGCAATGGTATTTTTATCCGGGGATTATCCGGGCGTCGGAGGATTTATGCAGCAGCTTACCCAGCAGCTATTTGAATTTCTGTCGGGCGCGGGCCGCGAGCTGGCTCTTTTCATCGTGTCGATGGTGCCGCTCATCGAGCTGCGCGGCTCCATCCCGCTCGGCGCGCTCTTCGGGATGGACTGGCCGACCGTCTTTGTCATCTCGGTCGTCGGCAACCTGCTGCCCGTCCCGTTTATCGTGCTGTTCGGCAGGCCGCTCTTCCGCTGGCTCAAGTCCACGCGCCTGCTGTCCGGGCTTTCCACCCGCGTGGAAAACCGGCTTATGGCAAAGTCGGACAAGGTCACCCGCTACGAATCGATCGGACTCTGCCTCTTTGTGGCCATCCCCCTGCCGGGCACCGGGGCCTGGTCGGGAGCGGCGATCGCCGCGCTGCTCGGGATGCGGATGCGCCCCGCGCTGCTGTCGATCACGCTGGGCGTGCTGATCGCCGGGGTCATCATGACGGTGGGGTCCTATGGGCTGCTCGGCTTTTTGAATCTCTTCTGACGGCTGGTCAAATAAACGGAAAGGGGACGGCGGTTTGGACAAGTATAAAAAGCTTCTCTCCAACACGCTGATCTTCGCTGTCGGCACCTTCAGCTCGAAGGTGCTTGTTTTTCTGCTGGTCCCCTTCTATACCCGCGTGCTCGCGCCGGGTGAATTGGGCGACGCCAACCTGCTCGCGCAGACCGCCAACCTGATCATCCCGCTCGCGTCGATCGGCATGTCCAACGCGATCATCCGGTTCGGCATCGACCGCGCCACCGACAAACGGGACGTCTTTACCGGCGCGCTCACCGCCATCTTTTCGGGCTATGTGCTTCTGCTTGCCTTCTATCCGCTGCTCTCCCGCGTCGAAATGCTCGAGGGCGGCGCGCCCCTCGTCTACCTCTATGTGCTCACCTCCTGCATGCGTTCCCTCTGCGCGCAGTTCGTGCGCGCCAAGCAGTTCATCAAGCTCTACGCCTTCGACGGGGTGCTCAGCACCGTCATGGTCATCACCTTCAACATCATCTTCCTGGTGGTCTTCCACCTCGGCCTCACCGGGTACCTGCTCGCCACCATCGCAGCCGATTTTTTCTCCTCGGTCTTTCTTTTCACCATCGCGGGCCTGCGCCGGTATATCCGCTTCCGGGGCTGCGACTGGTCGGTGCTCGGCTCGATGCTGCGCTACGCCATTCCCCTCATCCCCGCGAATGTCTTCTGGTGGGTCACCAACGCCTCCGACACCTATTTTATCAAATACTACATCGGCTCGGACGCAAACGGCCTGCTCACCATCGCCTACAAGGTCCCCACGATCATCAACCTGCTCTCCGGCATCTTTACCGACGCCTGGCAGATGTCCGCCTTCACCGAGGACGGACCCGGGCGCACCCGCTTTTTCAGCAACGTCTTCTCCGCCTATCAGGCGTTTATCTTTTCCGCCGCCTCGGGCCTGCTGCTCTTCAGCAAGCTTGTCATCCACATCCTCGCCCACGGCGAATACCTCGAGTCGTGGAAGTATACCCCCTTCCTGCTGCTGGCCACCTCCTTCTCCTGTTTCGTCACCTTCCTCGGCAGCATCTACATGACCGAAAAAAAGAGCGTCGCCACCCTCGTCACCACCGCGCTCGGCGCGGGCGCGAACGTCGTCCTCAACGCCCTGCTCATCCCCCGCTTCGGCATCAACGGCGGCACCTTCGCCACCTTCGCCAGCTACCTCATCGTCTTCGCCGTGCGCATCGTCGATACCCGCCGCTTCATCAAGCTCCACTGGAGTCCCCTCAAGCTGCTGCTCAACCTCGCCATCCTCCTGGGCCAGACGTGGGTGCTCCTCAGCCTCGAGACCGGCTGGATCCTGCCGGAGGCGCTGCTCTGCCTGCTCCTGCTCGCCCTCAACTTCCGCCAGATGCTCGCCAACGCCCGGAAGATCTTGCGGAGGAACTAGCCAAGGGGAACTTTCGAGAAAGTTCCCCTTGGAACCCCTCAAAGCTTTTGGTTCAGGCGGGCCGCGGGCGCTTCACCGCATACGCCGCCCGTGCCGGAAGGAACCAACACTGAGAACGTCCCCCTTGAAACCCCTCAATGCCTTGGCCCAGGCGAGGCGCGGCGATTTCCCGCACGCGCCGCCCGTGCCGGAGGGAATCCGTACACAATTTCCGTGTATCCGGCCCGCCTCCGTCCGTTTTGCTGTATGCTTGGGACGGGGGTGATTTTTATGGCGTCCATTCTTAAGGCGGCATACCGGAAACGCCGCCGAAATTCCTGGCCGCAGGAGTGCGAGGCGGAGAAAACGCTCAAGGAAACGCTGAACGGGGAACAGCGGGGGCTTCTGATCGATGTGATCGATCACTACATCGCCTACTATGATGAATTTTCGTGGCACTGCTTCAAGTACGCCTTCCGCAAGGGCGCGCGGACGATGATGGAGCTGTGACCAAAGGAAATTGTTCCCTTTGGGGTTCCAAACCATTTCGTTTGCGTTTTGGCCCCTCCACGTCCCCGCCTCACGGGTCGAGTGGCTTGGGCGGGCGTCGGCCGGCCTGATCAAAGTCTTTGGGCGCTTTCTTCAGAAAGCGCAAAAAAAGCCCCCCGGCTGACGCCGGGGGGTTCTTTTTTCCGTCCTTCTCAGGCGGCCGCCGAGCTTTTGCCGGCCAGCTTCTGGAAGTCGATAAATTTGACAAGGAGGGCGACGACGACGGAGGTGGTGATCATCTCGCCGATCATGATGGGGCCGTTGACGGAGAGGGAATAAATCCACACGGGGGTACCCTCGGGGGCGTAGCTGCCCCAGACGATGATACCGGAGAGGAAGCTGCAAAAGAAGCGGCAAAAGACGACGACGAGCGAGCCGACCGCCGCGCCGAGGGGCTTCTTTTTAAAGCGGCGGGCGACGGGGCCCGCGAGGCCGAGGACGCCGAACGCGACCACATAGTCGAGCAGGATGAGGGCGACGAACATGCCGAGGGTCTGGACCGGCGGCGGATAGAAGCCCTCGAGCATCTGGAGCAGCGAATAGGCGAAGGCGGTGAGCATCGCCCACCTGGTATCGTACATGAGCGAGATGATGATGATCGGGGCCATGCTCGCGGCAGTGATCGACCCGCCGTTGGGGAAATGGTAAAATTTGATCATCGACAGCAGCAGCGCCAAGGCGAGCATCAGGGCGCTGTGGGTCAGCTTCCGGGTTGTGATTTTCATTTCCAGCATCCTCCTCACTGTGCATGCGCCGGCGCGCGGGCCGCCAGTTTGTCAAGGTTCACAAAGCGCACCACCAGCGAAACGGCAATGGCGCTTACGATCATTTCGGGGATCATGTAGGAGCTGTTATAGCCGATCGAGTAGAGCCAGACCGGCATGTCCTCCGGGGCGTAGGGGGCCCAGATCAGGATCCCCGACAGGAAGTGGCAGCAGAGCCGCAGCAGGATGACCGCACAGGTCGCGGCGGCGGCGCCGGCCACCCGGTTTTTAAATCGGCGGGCGATCACGCCGGCAAGGCCGAGCACGCTGAACGCGATCACATAGTCGAGCAGGATGACGAGGGCGAAGGAAAGAAAGTCCTGCGTCGGCGGCGGATAGAAGCCCAGCAGCATCTGGACCATCGAGTAGGCGAAGGCGGTGAGCATCGCCCAGCCGAAATCGTACATCAGCGCGATGACGACGATGGGCGCCATCGAGGCGAAGGTGACCGAGCCGCCGTTGGGCAGCTTGTAGACCGCGAAGATCGACAGCACGGTCGCCAGCGCGATCATGATCGCGCTGTGGGTGAGCTTTCTTGTAGCAGTGTTCAATGCGATTTCCCCTTTCGGATTTTGTTTTTTCCCAAACAAAAACGCCACAGATAATCCCTGCGGCGTAAAAGGAGAAACGCTCTTCCTACGCTGGCATTACCCAGATCAGGTTTTCGGGTCAACGCGGCAATACGCGCTATCTCAGCCGGCTTGGCGCCAGCCCCCCGTTACGTGGCTTATTCTGTTTGCGGTGCTTATTATACACCATCCGGCCGGGTTTGTAAAGCCCGCCCGGAAAAACGGAACGGGGACGGGCATACGCCCGTCCCCGTCCGCTCTAATCAGCCTCTTTGTAAAATTACTTGGAGAGCTTCTTGGTGACCATGGTGCCGGCAGCCGCCAGGGAGGCGATCGCAGCCATGACAGCGACATTGATCATGTCGTTGGCACCGGTGGTCGGGTTGTTCTTGTCGGTGTTCTCTTCCTTGTCGGAGCTGGAGCTGTCGTTGTCGACCTCGGTCACGACGGTGCCATCCTTGATGAGCTCGTTGGTGACGAGGAAGTTGTCCAGCTTGTTGGTGCGGAAGGAGAGGGTGTTCTCATCCGCGTCGAAGGTCGCGTTGATGCGGTAGAGCTTGCCGTCCGCATAGCGGTAGGTGTACATCTTGTCGAAGTCGTCGACAATGTCGTCAACATCGAGGGAGAGCTTACCGGTGCCAGCGAAGGTCGGCTTGCCGCCGAAGGTGAAGAACTTGAAGTCCTGATCCGGGAACTTCGCAAGGATTTCCTTGATGCCCGCGTTGGAGTGGACCAGGTTCTTGGTGGTTTCATCGGTCACGTTGACGGTGAACTCCCAGCCGTTGCCCGCGAGGGTGACGTTTTTGTAGTCGTTGATCTTGGCGATCTTGTTGAACTGGGAAGCGGTGATGACGGGGTTGTTGTTGTCGATTTCGACGGAATCGCCCTTGTCGAGGCTGTCGATGTAGTCGCCGCCGAGCTCCTCATAGCCGTACTGGAACTTGACTTCCTGGCTGAAGACGGGCAGGGTGGTGGACTTCGGGGTCAGCTTGACGTTGTACTTGACGTCGACGGGCTTGGTGGTCATGGTGTCGCGGGACTCGACGTACAGGTAGTACTGGCCCTTGTACTCTTCGATCTCAAAGCGGCTCATGCCCTTGGTGGAGACCTTGGAGTAACGGAACTTGAACTCCTTGATGTTCTCGTCGGTGATCTTAACGGACTTGCCGCCAACGATCATGGAAACCGGGAACTTGTACTCGGTGCCGGGCTCGAGGATATCGTCGCCCAGGACAACACCGTCTTCGTCGGCGCCGATCGCAATGCCGGTCGCATCCTTGAAGTCAACGTCGGTGTCGACGTCGGAAGAAGTCGCGTCGGAAGAAGTCGCGTCAGAGGAGGTCTCGGACGAGGAAGCCTCGGAAGAGGACGCTTCGGAAGAAGATTCCTCGGAGGAGCTCTCCTCGCTGGAAGAGGACTCGGGCGAAGAAGCTTCGGAAGAAGAGGACTCGGTGGGCTCCTCCAGAACGTTGATGTCGTCAGCCAGAGCGGTCACGCCGATCGACAGAGTCGTGGCGGCTGCAAGCATCATAGCAAGCACTTTTTTCATGGTATTGGGTTCCTCCTGAAAAATAGTTTCGATCCTCCGGCTCAGCACATCCGAGCCGCTTGGAACGAGACTGAGTATATCCGAGAATCAAGCACTTTTCAAGAGGTTTTTGTTACCAAATTGTAATAATTATCGTACATATTGCACATCAATTCGCATATAATAATTTAATTTTTTGATTTTTTCAGCAATTTCTAGATATTAGTCATGCAAAATGGAAGTGCGAATGCAGGATTTCTGTCAATCCCATGCAGACGCCGCGCATATCCGCCGCAAAACTGGAGATGCGGCAAAATTTGCCGCGCGCAAACGCGAAAAATCCAATGCGCAATGCCGTTTGGTTCCCGAAAGCCGAAAATGCAAATGCCTTTGCCCTCGCGGCGGAACAACATCGCCGGCGGCCGATTCCGGCCGCCGGCGATGTTGCAGTCTTTCTTCTATACGCGTACGCGCGCGAATCCTTATCTGCGTTTTTTCGTAAGCGCGAATGCCGTCGCGGAAGCCGCCGCAAGCAGAACCGCGGCGCCGACGGCGTCGCGCGATCCGGTCGGCGCGGGCGCCGGTCCCGGCTTGGGCGCTGGGGGAGGGGTCTCCTCCGTCTTTTCGATCGGGGGGGCCTCTTCGATTTCTCCCCAGTCAAGCTCGAGGTCGCGGTCGGAAATCACATAGGTGCCGAGCGAGCGCACGCGGATTTTCCACCCGTCGATGCCCGCCTCGGTATCGTCCTCGTCCGCGTAGGTCATCCGGTCGGTCAAATCCTCGAGGTAGCCGTCGCCGTCCACCAGGTAGATGTGCACGTCGCGCGGCCGCACGTCGCGGTAACGGGAGCTGTACCAGTCGTAACAGTCGTTCCACGGGTTATAGAGGGTCAGCGTCGCGCGAGAGGTCGAATCGATCGACGGGCTCCCCACAAAGGTGCGGAAAAAGAGCTCCGCGTTCACCGGGTCGCCGTACTCCTCGTAGATGTCGCGGTCAATTTTGGTGGACAGCTTCGCGTAAAATTTGCGCGAATCGTCGTCCGCCTCGAATTCGAGGCAGGCCACATCGTCGTCCGCGCCCCAGGAGATCGTGTTGCGCTCGTTGGAGATCGGGTTGAAGACGACGTTCTGTCCCGCCTCGATATCGGCGTAGTCGCCGTCCTCCACGGGATTGTCCACCCACAGCTCAAACCGCGTGTTCGCGATGTCGCCGCTCTCCCAACGGCCGCCGTCGTCTGAATGGCGCGCCTTGAAATACACGTCGAAGGTGACCTTGCGCTCCTCCGTCTTGGTGGTTTCCTTGAGCTTGATTTCGATATAATTTTTCCGCCCGCTGCCGTCGAGGTTCTTGGTCACCAGCTTGACGGAGTCGAGCAGGCTGCCGTTTTTATCCCGGTCGAGGCGGAAGTTGAACTCGCCGCTGTCAGCCAGCTCGTCCGCCGAAACCATTCCCGCGCCGCCGTGGAATTCCGTGTCGTCGCCGATTTCAATGTAGATCTTTTTGCCCGCGGGCACAAAGTCGGCCGACACCTTGTCGCCAAAAGAGAAATTGTAATCTCCCACGACCGAATCGCCGTCCGCGTCGCAGACCTCCCCGGTGAGATGGGTGTCCGTCGTGATGCTGTACGCCAGCGCGCACACGCCCGCGAAACTCCCCGCGAGCACCGCCGCCATCAGCACTGCCAACATCTTTTTCATCGTCCAGTCCTCCCTCGCTGTCACGGATTCCGGGGCCTGTTTTTCTGTCGCCCCTCCGTGCCATCAGTGTACCATATGACAACCGTCTTTGCAAGATTTCTTGCGGAAGAACGGGAAAGCGAACCGCCCGGCGTCAAGCCGGGCGGTCGTTTTGCGCTTTCTGAAGAAAGCGCCCAAAGACTTTTATCAGACCTGCCGCACGTCCGCCCCACATCCGCGACCCGTGAGGCGGGGCCGTGGAGGGGCCCAAAAAGGCCGCGGCACGGACAGCACGTGCGGCGAAACGGCGCGCCCCGCCTGAACCAAACGCTTTGAGGGGTTCCTGGGGGAACTTTCTCGAAAGTTCCCCTAGGCCTGTGTTCGGGATGGCCTTCCGGTTTGCGTTCACGCTGATCTCGGGTATTTCGGGCGCCGGGCCGGGAGCCGCCGAAAGATCCAGCTCGACGTCGGAGATGACATATCTGCCGAGGGTACGGGTACGGGTGCGCCAGCCGTTGACCTCGTTGCCGTCCTCGTCGTGCGCAAGATAGGTGAAGATACCGGTGATGTCGCTGAGGGAGCTGTCCGCCGCCACCTGATAGATATGGCAGCTGTCGGGGTCTGGCTGGTAGTCCTCGTCCTCCCACGGGTTATAGAGGACCAGCGTGGCACGGGAGGTGGAGTCAGCCGCGAGCGCGCCGGTGAAGTCGCGGAAATAGAGGTCCGCGTCGGCCGGGTCGCCGTAGAGCTTGTAGATTTCGGGATCGGCCTTGGTGGAGAGCTTCGCATAAAACTTGTCCGCGTCGTCGCTCGCGGAAAAGCTGACCGAGGCGATTCCCTCCCACTCGGCGGTGTTCTTGTCGTTCGCGACCGGCTTATAGACGACGCCGTCCCCCGCTTCCAAATCCGCGTCGCCGCCCGACGCCTCCTCGCTCGCGATCCACAGGGTGAGCCGCAGCAGCGCGTAGTCCCCTGTCTCGAAGGTGGAGCTCTCCTTGCGCGCGGAAAAAGTGAGGTCGGCCACCGCCTTCTGCTCCTCGACCGCCTCGCTCTCCGCGATCTCGATCCGCAGCCAGGAGCTGCGGGGGCTGTCCCCAAGCGATTTCTCGCCGTACTGCTTGATTTTCAGCAGGCTTCCGCCCGGGCCGCTTTTGTCCGCCTTCAGGCGGAAGAGCCCGCCGTCCGCCAGCTCGTCGGCCGTTGCGGCCGCGCCCATCGCCTCCGCGGAGACGTCCCACAGCGCGGTCGTATCCGCCGAGCCGCTCTCGCCCAGGCAGAGGTAGACCGTCTGGCCGGGGGCCACGTCAAAGGTGTAATTGCCCGCGTCACAGCTGGTGGGCCCACTCGTTGCGATCGTGTTTCCGTCCCCGTCGACAAGCTCCGCCTCGCCGCCGCGATTCAATTGTACCGCGACCGAACCGTTGCCGGACGACGCGGCGCCGGCGACGGCGGTCCCGGCGGCAAGCGCCGTCAGCAGCGCCAGCAGCAGGCAGAGCAGACGTTTCATGATGGGCTTCCTTTCCGAAAAATGCTTTTTCAGGCTTCTTTTCCTTATTATATCCCGGACGCATGGAAAAAGTCAACGGATTTTGTAACCAAATTGTAATCTTTTTTGCGGATTCTGTAACCAATTCGCAATTATATTTCCATTTTTTAGGATATATTTTCCTAATTTGTGAATGAAATGTAAATAAAAACAGGATGCGACCGAATGGCCGCATCCTGCCGGATACGCCTTTGCTGTTCAGGAGAGCTTGATGTCGAGATAGGATTTCACGAGCGCGACACACTTGTCCCAGCCGAGCACCGCGCTGTTGATGCACAGGTCGTAATTGTCGGCGTTCTTCCAATCGTTCCCGGTAAAGCAGCGGTAATAGTCGCTGCGGCCCTTGTCGGTGCGCTGGATGAAACGCCGCGCCTCCTCCTCGTCGAAGTCGGGGTGGAGCTCGATCGTCTTTTCGACGCAGTAGTCGATCGGCGCGTGCACATAGATGCGCAGGACGTTGTCCAGGTCACGCAGGATGAAATCCGCGCAGCGCCCGACGATCACGCAGCTCTCCTTCTGCGCGAGGTCGCGGATGACCTTCGCCTGGTAGTTCAGGAGGTTCTGCACGGAGGTGAAATCGGGGCTCTCGGGCGGGAGCACCTCCCCGGTATAGAGCGGCTTCCCGGGCTTGATCAGCGGCTTCTTCTTGATCTTCTCATCCACCTGCGCAAAGAGCTCGGCGCTGATGCCGCTTTCGACCGACGCGCGGACGAGCAGCTCCTTGTCGTGGTAGCCGATGCCCAGCTCCTTGGCGAGCATCCTGCCGATCGTCTTGCCTCCGCTGCCGTACTGCCTGGCGATCGTGATGACGTAGTTTTTCATCTTCTCCCTCCGTCCCTCACAAAATTTGGTCGGTTTCCCCGCCTATAGTATAGTCGATTTGCCCGCCGAAATCAAGACGGGCCCCGGCCTCAGAAGTACCGCGCCGCGACCTCGCCGCCGAACCAGAGCGCGGTTTCGATCCGCGCGTTTTCCGCGCTGTCGCTCGCGTGGATGAGGTTCTGGCAGCTGCGGTTTTCGCGGCCGCACTTCTCGTAGGAGTCGCACCCCAGATCGCCCCGGATGGTGCCCCTGTCCGCCTTGGCGGGGTTGGTCGCGCCGACGATCCTGCGAATATCCGCCACAAGGTCGGGGCTCTCGCCGCGCACGACCATCGGCAGCACAAACTTATCCCTAAAGTAGTCGAGCATCTTGCGCTTGAAATCGGGCCCCAGCTCGGCGAAAACCTGCGCGTAGTGCCTGGAAAGCAGCTCCTCGTCCGCCTTGGTGCAGCCGAGCCGCTCGATCTCCACCCCGCCGCGCCGCAGGTAGTCCATGATCTCCTCCACAAGCCCGCGCTCCAGCGCGTCTGGCTTGAGCATGATAAAGCTGTAATACATCTTGCCGGCACCCCTTACTATCGTTATTTTTTTAACGCGTATAGCATAGCACCTTTTTCCGCATTTGGCAACTCCCGGGCGCAAAAAAACCGCGCGGCGCCCAAGGCGCCGCGCGGCGGAAAATCGCTTTGGATTACTCGACAGTGGCGTACATGAAGTAGAAGTAGCCGAGCGGGGAATGCCAGAAGCCCTTGACCTTCGGGTTGAGCAGGTAGAACTCGCTGTAGAACGCAACCGGAATCGCGCCGGCCTCGTCCATCAGGAGCTGCTCCGCCTGGTGCATCGACTCGAACCGGACGTTCGCGTCGGCGGAGGTGCGGGCGGTCTCCATCAGCTTGTCGTACTCGGGATTGCTGTACTTGCCGTCGTTGTTGCCGTTGGTGGTGACGAACAGGTCGAGCATGCTCGACGGGTCGTTGTAGTCGAAGACCCAGCCGTTGCGGGCGATGTCGTAGTTGCCCTGGCGGCGGTCGGCGGTGACGACCGCCCAGTCGGCGACCTGCACGTTCAGCTTGACGCCAAGCTCGGCCCACATCTGCTGGAGCGCCTCGGCGACCGGCTTGTGGTAGCCCTGCTGGTTGGTGAAGTACTCGATCTCACGCAGGCCCTCGCCGTTCGGATAGCCGGCCTCGACCATGAGCTGCTTGGCCTTCTCGAGGTTGCCCTCATAGTCGTTGGGGTCGATAAACATCGGGCTGTTGTCGATGAAGGCGGTCTTGCCGTCCGCGTCGAGCAGACCGGGGCCGACGAACGCGGTCGCCGGGGTGTAGGTGCCCTGCATGACGGTGTTGGCCATGTAGTTGCGGTCGATCGCGAGGCTCAGCGCCTGACGGAGCTTCAGGTTGTCAAACGGCTCGCGGTTGAGGTTCAGGCTGATATAGTAGGTGCCCATGAGGTCGTCGAGGTGGAAGTCCTCGGTCTCGCGCAGGGCGGGGATCTCCTGGGAGGGCAGGTCCTTCGCGCAGACGATCTCGCCGCTCTGGTAGGCGGTGAGCACCGCGTTCGGGTCCTCGATCAGCACGAACTTGATCGTGTCGCTGCCGAGCGCGTCATAGTTCCAGTAGTTTTCGTTCTTCGCGTACTTGATGTACTCGCCGGGGGTCCATTCGACCACCTTGTACGGGCCGTTGCCGATATAGCTGGAAACCTGGGTGGCCCAAGCCTCGCCGTTGGCCTCGATCATGTCCCTGCGGACGGGGACGTAGGTCGGGAAGGCGAGCAGCTGGGTGAAGTAGCCGCAGGGAGCGGCCAGCGTGACGGTGAGGGTCTGGTCATCCTCCGCCTTGACCTGCAGCGCGTCGAAATCGCCGGCGGCGGCAGCGTCGTAGCCCGCGATGACGTTGAAGAACTCACCGTAGGGGGCGGCGGTGTCGGGGGAGACGGCGCGCTTCCACGACCACTCGAAGTCGGCCGCGGTCAGCGGCTGGCCGTCGCTCCATTTGAGGCCGTCGCGCAGATGGAAGGTCCAGTTGAGGCCGTCGTCGGAGACCTCGTAGGTGTCGGCCTGTCCGGGGACGACCGCGCCGCCCTGGTCGAGCGTCATGAGGCCCTCGAAGCCGTGGACGATGAGGGAAGCGCCGTCAACCGCGCTGTTGAGCGCCGGGTCGATCGTCTCGGGGTCGGGTCCGATGCAGACCGCCAGTTCGGTGCCGCCGGTGGTGTCCGCACCGGGGGCTGACGGAGTCTCCGTCTTGGGTCCGCAGCCGCTGAACGCCAGTGAAAAAATCATCACGACTGCCAAGGCTAGTGCCAGTTTCTTCATGCTTTTTTCCTCCTCTTCATTTTGCATGCCGTGGGCATGCGTACGGAGCCCTCATACCGGAGGCGCTGCAGCCCCGGACGGTTTCCCGCGGCGTCCTTCCCGGACGCGCGGCGAAAACAAGGGGATTGATCGCTCGTTTTGCGAGCGATCAAAAGCAGCGGATATCCGCTGCTTTTGTCAACGATTCTGTTGCCGCCGGGAGTGCGCGCGGCCCTTCGGCCGGCATGAGATCATTTTTTATTATACACGCATCCGGCCGTTCATGCAAGGCATGTCTCCGGTTTGTAACCTATTTTTACCTTTTTTCCTCTATCTTACCTGTTCCAGATTGTGGCAGGCCGCGTAGTGGCCGGGGGACACCTCGCGGAAGGCGGGCTCTTCCGCGGCGCACCGTTCGGTCGCGTAGGGGCAGCGGGTGCGGAAGCGGCAGCCGCTGGGCGGGTTCACCGGGCTGGGCACGTCCCCTTCGAGCACGATGCGCTGGCGGGTGCGGCTCAGCCTGGGGTCGGCGACGGGGATCGCCGAGATGAGCGAGCGGGTGTAGGGGTGCGCGCTGTGGAAGGTCAGCTCGTTGCTGTCCGCCAGCTCGACCAGCTTGCCCAGATACATGACGCCGATGCGGTTGGAGATGTGCTTGACGACCGACAGGTCGTGCGCGATGAACAGATAGGTCAGCCCCATCTGCTCCTGAAGCTCCTCGAACATGTTGACGACCTGCGCCTGGATCGAAACGTCGAGCGCGGAGATCGGCTCGTCGCAGACGATGAACTCGGGGTCGACCGCGAGCGCGCGGGCGATGCCGACGCGCTGCCGCTGCCCGCCCGAAAACTCATGCGGATAGCGGTTGGCGTGCTCCGAGTTGAGCCCGACCCGCCGGAGCATCTCGATGATCCGGTCGCGGCGCTCCTGCCTGGTCTTGCAGAGCTTGTGGATGTCGACCGCCTCGCCGACGATGTCCCCGACCGTCATGCGCGGGTCGAGGCTCGCGTAGGGGTCCTGGAAGACGATCTGCATCCTGCGCCGGTAGGGCATCATGTTCACGGCCGTCTTCGGCCCGCAGACCACCCTGCCGGCGGCGTCCCGTTTGGGTTCGCCGTTTTCGCCGGTCAGCGGGACATTGCCGCTGTCAAAGATCGGCTTGCCGTCGTAGACGATGCGCCCGCCCGTCGGCTCGTAGAGCCGCAGCAGGGTGCGCCCGGTGGTCGTCTTGCCGCAGCCCGACTCGCCCACCAGCCCGAGCGTCTCCCCCTTCTCGATGTAGAAGGAGACGTCGTCGACCGCCTTGACCACGCGGTTTTCAAAGAGCTTGCCGCCCGCGACGGGGAAATACTGCTTCAGGTGCTCCACTTCAATCAGCTTGTTCATTGCCCGCTCCCTCCCGACGCTTTCTCAAACTCCCGCTTCTGGATCAGCCAGCAGGCGCTGTAATGGGTATCGCTCAGGTCGGTGTAGGGGGGCATCTCCCGCAGGCAGACCTTCATGCAGGCGCCGCAGCGGGGCGCGAAGGGGCAGCCCTTCGGCGGGTTGAGCATGTCCACCGGCGTGCCCTCGATGGGCACCAGCTTTTCGTGCGCCTCGCTCGTCAGCTTGGGGATGCTGCGCAAAAGGCCCTTGGTGTATTCATGGCTCGTCTCGTAGAAAATTTCGTCCACCGTGCCGTACTCGACGATCTTTCCGGCGTACATGACGGCGATCTTTTCGCACATCCTCGAGACGATGCCCAGGTCGTGCGTGATCATGATGATGCTCATGCCGAGCTTCTCCCGGAGCTCGATCATCAGCTCAAGGATCTGCGCCTGGATCGTCACGTCCAGCGCGGTGGTCGGCTCGTCTGCGATGAGCAGCTTGGGCTCGCAGGCGAGCGCGATCGCGATCATGACGCGCTGGCGCATCCCCCCCGAAAGCTCGTGCGGATACTGCTTGAGGCGCTTTTCCGGCTCGTTGATGCCCACCAGCGTCAGCAGCTCCTTGGCGCGCGCATGCGCCTCGGCCTTGCTCTTATTGGTGTGCAGGCGGATGACCTCGCAGATCTGGTTGCCGATCGTATAGACCGGGTTGAGGCTCGTCATCGGGTCCTGGAAGATGATCGACACCTCGTTGCCCCGGATCCTGCGCATCTCCTTTTCCGACATCTGGTCGATGCGGTGGCCGTTGAACTCGACCGAGCCGCCGATGAGGCGGCCCGGATGCGCGGTCAGTCCCATCACCGAATAGGCGGTGACCGACTTGCCCGAGCCCGACTCGCCCACGATGCCCAGCACGTCCCCCTCCTTCATCGAGAAGGAGACGCCGCCCAGGGCCTTGACCTCGCCCGCGGGGGTGAAAAAGGAGAGGCGTTCATCTTTGATATCCAGCAGGTTTCCCATAAAAATCCTCTCCTTTCTATTCTTTCATCTTGGGATCGAAGGCGTCCCGCAGGCCGTCCCCGAGGAGGTTGAAGCTGAGGATGATGACGCTGATGAGCAGCGCCGGCGCAAGCAGCCGGTAGGGATAGGACTGCAGCCCGTTGAGCGCGTCGTTGGCCAGCGAGCCGAGCGACGGCATCGGCACCGCGACGCCGATGCCGAGGAAGCTCAGAAAGCTCTCGGTGAAGATCGCCGACGGAATCTGCAGGGTGGTGGTGACGATGAGGGTGCCGATGCAGTTGGTGAGCAGGTGCTTGCGGATGATCCTGCCGCTGCTCGCGCCGAGCGCGCGGGCGGCGGTGACGTATTCCTGCTCCTTGAGCTGCAAAATCTGGCTGCGCACGATGCGCGCCATGCCGACCCAGTAGAGCAGCGCGAAGACGATGAAGATGCTCGTCAGGTTGACGCCCACCGCCGCGATCCAGCCGAACCCCGGCTGCTCGGCGAGGTTTTGCAGCGGATATTTCAGCGTGACCGCCAGCAGGATGATGATCAGGATGTCCGGCACCGTGTAGATGATGTCGACGATGCGCATCATGATGATGTCAACCCAGCCGCCGAAGAAGCCGGCGACCGACCCGTAGATCGAGCCGATCAGCAGGATGAGCCCGGAGGCGATCAGGCCGACCAGCAGGGAGATGCGGCTGCCCATCATCACGCGCACGGCGAAGTCGCGCCCGAGATGGTCGGTGCCGAGGACGTGCGGGAAGACGCTCTCCCCGGCCGCGATCTGCTCGAGCTCGCCGTCCGAATACTGCATGGGCGCGAGGTTCTCCGCGCCGCGGATCTGGTGCTCATAGCTGTAGGGGTAGAAGCTCGGAACGATGAAGGAGAAGACCATGACGACCAGGATGACCACAAAGCTGACGATCGCCACCCGGTTCTTGAGAAGGCGCTGGAAGCCGTCCTTCCAGAACCCGACGCTCTCCCGCATCGTGACCAGGCTTTCCTTCTCCGCCTCGTCGGCCGGGAGGAAGTCGTCCACGTTCAGCTGGAAGGTGGGGAATTTTTTATTCTGTTCAGACATCAATCTTCCCCCTTACTTCAGCTTGATCCGCGGATCAATCAGTTTATAGGCGATGTCGACGATCACGTTCATCGAGACGATGAGCACGGCCAGGAAGATGGTCGTCCCCATGATCAGCGGGTAGTCGCGCCCCGTGATCGAGCCGACGAACTCGCTGCCCAGCCCGGGGATGGTGAAGATTTTTTCCACCACGAAGCTGCCCGTCAGCGTATAGGCGAGCAGCGGGCCGAGGTAGGTCACCACCGGTAGGACCGCGTTGCGCAGCGCGTGCTTGAAGATGCATTTGAACCGCCCGAGGCCCTTGGCGCGGGCGGCGCGCATGTAGTCCTGCCCGAGCACGTCGAGCATCGACGAACGCATGAGCCGCGCGATATACGCCGTCGGGTAGAAGGCGAGCGCCGTCACCGGCATGATATAGTGGAGCACGCTGTTGAGCCCCACCGTCGGCAGCCATCCGAGCTTGAGCCCGAACAGCATGAGCAGCAGGGTGCAGATGACGAAGCTCGGCACCGCGATGCCGCAGGTGGCGATGAAAATCACCACGTTGTCCGCCCATTTGCCGCGGTTGAACGCCGCGATGCTTCCCAGCGGGATGCCCACGCAGACGGCCGTCAGGATCGAAAGCCCGCCCAGGCGCGCAGACACGGGGAACTTAGTGGCGATGATCTGCGCCACCGTGCGCCCGCGCTGCTTGACGCTGAGCCCGAGGTCGCCCTTGACCAGGCCGAGCATATAGTTCTTATACTGAACCGAGAGGGGCTTGTCCAGACCGTATTTCTCCTCCATCGCGGCCTGCGCCTGCGGACTGACCGCCTTCTCCGCCAGGAACGGCCCGCCGGGCACCAGGTTCATCAGGAAAAAGGTGATGGTCGATACCAGATAGATGGTCAGCACCGCCATCGCCACCCTCTTCAGGATGTATTTTCCCACAGTATCACTTCCTTCATTTGTTTGCGTCATCATCCGGGCCGTTTCGGCGGCCCAGCCCCGCCGCCGCGGGGCCGCAAGAAGGCGCCCCGCCTGTTTCTGGAGCAAAAACAGGCGTTCTCAGCCAATAAACAGCGGCCTGTCGCACTTCGTCGCCATAAATATTAATTTTACCGATTTTCGCGGATTTTGTCAACGGCGCGCAGCCTGATATTCCCTTTTTCTTCCGAGAAATGTTTGCCTGCGGCCAAAATGAGACCCGCTTCCCGAAGCCCGCCCGGGCCCGGGCCCAAAAAACGGCGGGCGGGCAAAGGCTCCGGTTTCCAAAAAGGAAGCCGGAGCCTTCATTCAGCCCTGCTTTTTGAGATGCGCCCCCGTCATCAGGCCCTTTTCGTACCGGTCGATCTTTTCGTCCAGCCGGTCGAGCGACCGCTGCATTTCGGCCATCCGGTCCGCAAGCTGCCTGCGCTGCTCCCTGAGCAGCTCCTCGCGGGCGTCGACCGTTTCGTCCCCCTGCTGGAAGAGGTTCACGTATTCGATCAGCGCCTCGATCTGGACCCCCGCCGCCCGCATGCACTTCATCAGCTCGACCCAGCCGCAGGACGCCTCGTCGTAATCCCGGATGCCGCTTCTGTTTCGGGGCACCGGCGGAAGCAGCCCGATGCGCTCGTAATAGCGCAGGGTGTCCGGGCTGATCCCGTATTTCCTGCTGACCTCCGTGATCGTCATGGCTCTTCTCCCCCCATCAATATCCAAACACGGCGGCCGCCTGCTTCATGTTTTCGACGGCGGAGACCCCGAACGGGCAGCGCTTTTCACACGCCCCGCACGCAATGCACTCCCCCGCCTTGTGGGCGAGCGCGGCATAGTGCTCCCGCACCGTCTCGGGCACCCCGCCCTGCGCCTTCGCGAGGTTGAGGAATTTGGTCGCCGTCGCCACATCGATCCCCTTCGGGCAGGGCGCGCAGTGTCCGCAGTACATACAGTGGCCCTCCCAGCGGATCCGCGGGAAGGAGGCGAACGCCGCGGCGTAGTCCCGCTCCCGGTCGGATGCGGTCTCGTAGGCGAGGGAGGCGCGCAGGTCGTCCAGGCTGCGCGCGCCGACCATGACCGAGGCCACCGCCGGGCGCGTGGCGGCGTAGTGCAGGCACTGGACGGCCGTAAGCGCCTTCCCCGCCGGGGAGAGCTCCCCGCTGAGCAGGTCGCCGCCGCCGAACGCCTTCATGACGGTGATCCCCACCCCCATGCGCTGGCAGGTTTCGTAGAGCCGCTCCCGCGTGGGGTCCATGTTGGTGAGCCCGCCGCTGTAGCTGTCCGGGGCCCACAGCTGTTCCACATCCTCGTTCGGCGGCTGGAGGTCGTAGCAGGGGTTGACGCTGAACATCAGCACCTCGACAAGCCCGCTCTCCACCGCCGCGAGCGCGGCCTCGGGGTTGTGGCTGCTGACGCCGATGTGCCGGATCCTTCCCGCCTTTTTGAGCTCCCGCGCATAGGCCATCACCGGCCCCTCCGCGATCTCCCGCCACAGCGCGGGGGAATCGACATAGTGGATCATGCCGACATCCACGTAATCCGTGCCGAGGTTGGAGAGCATCGTTTCAAACGCGGCGCGGACCTCCTCGATTTTGCGGGTCGCGCGGTACTGCCCGTTCTCCCAGATGGCGCACAGGTGCGCCTGGAGGACGAACGCCTCCCGGCGGTCCCGGATCGCCCTGCCCGTCCGCCGCTGGACGTCGGGGTTGGGGGTGTAGAGGTCCATACAGTTGATTCCGCCCTCAAAGGCCAGCCGGAAGAGCTCTTCGGCAAAGGCGTCGTCCCGGAGGACGAAGCCCTCGCAGCCCAGGCCGATCTCGCTGACCCGCAGGCCGGTTTTTCCAAGTTCACGGTAGTTCATCACGGTTTCCCCATTTCTGCCAGTCGTTTGTGAGCCCATTGTAACACTTGGAGTCCACTCCAAGTCAACCCCCCATTTTGCATCTCTCTCCACAAAATCCATTCACAATTTGTTCACTTGACTTGGAGTACACTCCATGGTGTAGCCTTTAATAAGGCCGGGCCTTTCCCCTGCGGGAAACGGGACCAGGACCGCATGGAAAACCCGAAAACCCACAAACCAGGCAATGAGGAAGGAAATGAGGAAACCTGCATGATCTACAAAGACTTTCAGGATCTAAAGCTCTCCGCGCTCGGGCTGGGCGCCATGCGCCTGCCCGTCGTCGACGGGGACGACGCAAGGATCGACGAGGCCGCGGCGGAAAAAATGGTCGATTACGCGATGGAGCGGGGTATCAACTACTTCGACACCGCGTGGGGCTACCACAGCGGGCAGTCCGAGCTCGTCATGGGCAAGCTGCTCTCCCGCTACCCGAGGGACAGCTTTTTCCTCGCGGACAAATTCCCCGGCTACGACCTCTCCAATATGGACAAGGTGGAGGAGATCTTTGAGGCGCAGCTGAAAAAATGCCGCGTCGGCTATTTCGACTTTTACCTCTTCCACAACGTCTGCGAGATGAACATCGACGCCTACCTGGACGGGCAATACGGCATCCTCGACTACCTGGTCAGGCAGAAGGAGGCCGGGCGCATCCGGCACCTGGGCTTTTCCGCCCACGGAAGCCGCGGCGTGATGAAGCGGTTTCTAGAGGCCTGCGGCGACCGGATGGAGTTCTGCCAAATCCAGCTCAACTATCTCGACTGGACCTTCCAGGACGCGAAGGCGAAGGTCGGCCTGCTCGACGAATACGGCATCCCCGTCTGGGTGATGGAGCCCCTGCGCGGGGGACGGCTCGCCTCCCTCTCCGCCGAAGACGCCGCGAAGCTGAGGGCGCTCCGCCCCGGGGAGGGCGTCCCGGCCTGGGCGTTCCGGTTTTTGCAGTCGCTCCCGCACGTTACGGTGGTGCTCTCCGGCATGTCCAATTTCGAGCAGCTTGCGGAAAACCTCGGCACCTTCGAAACGGAAAAGCCCCTAGACGACCGCGAGAAGGAGGCCCTGCTCACCGTCGCGGACGGGATGGTCCGGAAAATCGCGCTGCCCTGCACCGCCTGCCGCTACTGCACCTCCCACTGCCCGCAGGGACTGGATATCCCGTCGCTGCTGGCGCTCTACAACGAACACTGCTTCACGGAGGGAGGGTTCCTCGCGCCGATGGCCCTGTCCGCGCTGCCCGGGGACAAACGGCCGTCGGCCTGCCTCGGCTGCCGCGGCTGCGAGGCGGTCTGCCCGCAGCAGATCAAAATTTCAGAGGCCATGGCGGATTTCGCGGCAAAGCTGAACGCGTGAGCGCGCCCGCCCCGCGCCGGGGGGCTTGGGCACGGCCGCGGACTGGCTTTTGTAACTGAAAAGAGGGGGCGCCTCACGAGGCGCCCCCTCTTTTTTCACCCACGGATTTTTCACTCACGGGGCGGACCGTCCGCCTCCTCCAGCGCACGGCGCAGCGTGCTTTGCAGGATGGCGGTGTCGATCGGTTTCGCCACGTGGGCGGTCATCCCGGCCGCGAGCGCCGCCTGCACATCCTCCGAAAAGGCGTTCGCCGTCATGGCGATGATGGGCACCGTCCGCGCGTCGGGACGGTCCAGCCCCCGGATCGCCCGGGCGGCCTCGTAGCCGTTCATCTCGGGCATCTGGATGTCCATCAGGACGGCGTCGTAGGTGCCCGGCGGCTGGTTTCGGAACTCCCGCACCGCCTTGGCGCCGTCGGTCCGGACCACCGTTTCCGCCCCGTAGATTTCCAGCAGGCCGCAGAGGATTTCCGCGTTGATCTCATTGTCCTCCGCCACCAGGATGCGGCGGCCGGCGAACGGCGCCTCCTCCGCGGGAACCGCGGACTGCGGCCCGCCCGCCTCCCCGGCGGGGGGCCCAAAGGCCCCGCCGGCCTCGCATTCAAGCTCCACCGTAAAGACGGAGCCCCCGCCGGGACGGCTCTCCACCGAGATCGAGCCGCCCATCAGGTCGACCAGCCCCTTGGCGATGCTCAACCCCAGGCCGGTCCCCTCGACGCGCGTCGCCTCCCTGCCGCGGGCGAAGGGGTCGAATATCGTCGTGAGGAACTCCTCCGACATCCCGACCCCCGTGTCGCGCACGGTGAAGCGGTAGCGGACGCGGTCCGCGCCCGCCGCGGGCAGCTCCTCCGCCAAAAGCTCCACCCTTCCCCCCTCCGGGGTGAACTTGACCGCGTTGCTCAGCAGGTTGAGCAGGATCTGGCTGACGCGCAGGGCGTCCCCGAAGAACCGCTCCCGGCGGACCTGCCCGGCGTGCGCGCGGAAGGAGAGCCCCGCCGCCCGGGCCTGCGGCTCGATGATGGTCGAGAGCTGCTCCAGCAGGCCGGGGACGGACATCTCCATCCGGTTGAGCGTGATCTTCCCGCGCTCGATCTTGCTCATGTCCAAAATGTCGTTGATCAGGCTGAGCAGGTGCCGGGAGGAGATGGAAATCTTCTGCAGGCAGTCCGCGACCCGCACGGGATCGTCGATATAGGCGCTGGCAAGCGCGGTCATCCCCATGATCGCGTTCATCGGCGTGCGGATGTCGTGGCTCATGGAGGAGAGGAAGTCGCTCTTGGCGCGGCTGGCCTCCTCCGCGAGCTCCAGCGCCTGCTCCAGTGCCTTTTTGGACCGGCGTTCCTCCGCCAGCATATCGGTCACGTCGGCGCGCACCATGCACACCGTCTTATGCTCCCCGTCCCCCCACAGGACGGTGATCTGCTTGTAGCGCAGGCCCTCCTCCGAACGGTGCGGGAAGACGAAGTCGTAGCCCGCGGGCTGCTCCTCCAGATGCCGGAGCATTGTCTCCAGCCGGAGCTGGCTTTCCAGCTCCTCCGTCCCGCCGCCGGGGTTATAGTATTCCGCGACCAGCCCGATGGAAGCGCTGTAGTCCTCCACGACGAAGGGGGGCAGGTTTTCCAGCACCGTCCGGCGGGTGTGCATCGTCATGCGCCCGCTGACGACCTGGATGAGCCCCAGCAGCTCAAAGGTATAGGCCGCGACGTTCAGCAGCCCCTGCTGCTCCCGCACCGAATCGGTGATGTCCGCCCGCGCAAAGCAGACCCGTCCCAGCCGCAGGTCGATGGCGGAAACGGTAAGCTTTTTGGTGAGGACCTCCCCCCGCTCCCCGAGGATGGCGTAGTGGAAGGAATAGGAGTCCTCCACCCGCAGCCGCTTCATGATATAGGCCGGGTCCAGCAGGGTTTCCACCTGTTCGCGGTCCCTGGGCACCACCTGCTTTTGGAGCATGTAGGCGATCCGGTCGGAATGCCGGCCCTCCCGCGCCGGGATGTCGCCCGCGTCCATCTCCCCGTTGAGGACCCGGTAGCGGTCCTCGGGGATGTCTACGTCGACCACGAGGTCGCTGCCCGCCAGCGACAGCCGGCGCAGGATGCGTTCGGAGATGGTCTGCTCCGTGATGTCCGTCACGGTCAGGATACCGGTGACATCCCCCGTGTCGGGGGTCTCCACCAGGTTCACCTTGAACCGCACATAGCGCCCGCGCCGCTCCTTCGGCAGCTTGACAAAGAAATCCCGGACGATCTCGGTATCGCCCCGCTCAAAGGCCGCCAGGGAAGGCGCGTTCAGGTAGGCTTCCCTGAAAATCCGCCGCCCGTCCTCGTCGGCGACCAGATTCGAGAGCCCCATGAAAAAGGCCTCCCGCTCGCCGCCGAAGGTGCGCAGCAGGCCGGAATCGGTGTGGTCGATGATCTCGAGGATTTGGTTTCGCGTGACGTTGCAGTGGCCCACGATCAGCGCGTCGGGGCCGGGCGTGCGGTAGTGCTGCAGGATCCGGTCGTTGAACTGCCTCCTGAGCTCCTCCCGCTCCTCCCGCTCCCGGGTCATGTCGTGGTATCCCGCGTAAATCCGCAGCTCCCCGTCCTCGCTCTGGAGCATCGAGAGGGTGTTTTTCACCCAGACGTAACCGCCGCCGCCCTTTTCGAGCCGGTAGATCAGTTCGCAGCTGCTCTTCCCGCTGGCGATAAACTCCGCCATCTGCCGGACGACCATCTCCTGGTCGTCCGGATGGACCCCGGCCATGGCGTCCCGCTGGTAGAGCTCCCATGCCGCCTCCTGCGTCATGCCGGTCATGGCGGCAAACCCGTCCGACAAAAATTCGGGGATCATGCCTCCGTCGGGCTTGTAGCGGATTACGGCGACGCCGCCCGGGAGGTATTTGACCACCGTCTGGAAATACTGCTCCAGGCGCGCCTTTTCCCGCTGGACGCGGACCTCGCCGGTCACGTCGTGGACGTATTTCACATACGCCGGGATGCCGTTCCAGTCGGTCTCCATGAAGCGGGTGGTGTAAAACCGTCCGTTCCCCTCCAGCGCCATCTCGTGCGCCTTCCCGTCCGGGGCGTGGCTGTGCAGCGTGCAGAACGCGCAGGGCGCGTCCTTCCCGTGCAGGGCGGCGTAGCATTTCTGCCCGACGCAGCCGCCGCTCTTCGCAAAGAGCTCCCGCGATTCGTTGATGTAGAGCAGGTCGTAGTTTTTCCGGTCGATGACGTAGATGCCGTCCGCCGTCTCGTTCGCGATGCTCTGGAAGAGCTGCGCCTCCGCCGACATACCGGTGAAGACCCCGTAGAACCAGCTGGATTCCGACAGCGGCCCCATCCGGCGGCCGTTGAGGTGCAGCCAGACGAGGGACCCGTTTTTATGGCGCATCCGGTAGGAGATGTCGAGCACTTTGCCGCTCTCCAAAGCAACCCTCGCCGCGGAGAGGACCCGGGGCCTGTCCGCCTCGTAGACGGCGTCAAAGGCGTCCCGCCGGACGAGCGCCCCGTACTCCTCCCGCGTGTGGCCCGTGAGGGCGGGGACACCCGCGGAGAAGTAGGCGGGGACGAACCGGCCCTCCTCCACCCGGTAACCGGCGATCCCGCCCGGGATCGAGTTGACCAGGTGGCCGAGCTCCAGCTGGGTCTCCTTGAGCGCGGTGATGTTGTGGAACACGCACTGAAGCAGGGGGCGGCCGCGCTCCTCCCCCACCTGCTTCGCCTGGGCGTGCACCCAGACGATGTGCCCGTCCCGGTGCAGCTTCCGGAATTCAAAGTCCGCCACCGTCCGGTTCCGCAGGGCTTCCCTGACCTTTGAGACCACCATCGCGGTGTCCTCCGGATAGATCATCCCGGCCGCGTCCCCCTTGGACAGCTCCCGGTACTCCTCCACGGTGTATCCGGTCAATTCCGGCACGCCGTCGGAAAAATAAACCGTCTCAAAGATGTCCGCCACCCGGTAGATGGCGACCCCGCCGGGGATGGCGTTGACGATGTCCTGCATCTTCACGTTGGCCGCCGTCAGCTCTTCCTCCAGGCGCTTGCGCGCGCTGACGTCGGTGTAGATGGCGTAGAGGATTCTGGAGCCGTCCTCATGGGTCTTGATCGTGCCGTCGAGGTTGATCCAGACGTATTCCCCCCGCCGGTCGTTCCACAGCCGGTAGGTGTGCCGCAGGCTGCCGTCTCCCCGGTACGCCGCGGCGATTTTTTCCCGCAGGAGTCCGACGTCCTCCGGATGCACGCCGAGATAGTCGGTCTTCTCCCGGCTCGACCGGATATGCTCGTCGGAGTAGCCCACGATCTCATAGAAGGCGGGGTTGTGGAAGAGCGGCACGATCCTGGGCCACTCGATCCGGTAGACGCACAGCCCGCAGGGAACGCTGGTAAAGGTCTCCTTCAGCCCCTCCTGCAGCCGGTCGGCGCGCTCCGCCTCCGCCCGCTGCTCGGTGACGTCCCTGACGTATTCGATGTGCGCGGGCCTGTCCCCCCAGTCGACGATCTTTCCACTGAGCTGGTAGACGCGCCCATTGAAGGGGTGGCGGTACTCGCGCACCAGGAGGCTGTCCCGGCTCATCCCGCCCGCGTGGCAGAAGGGGCAGGCGGACTGGTAACCCGCGATGTGGTAGCAGCAGACCTCGCCGGCGGCAGGCGCCGGGAGCGTCTCCCGCGCCTGCCGGTTGGCGTAGAGCACCCGGCGGCTCTCCACGTCGCTGACAAAGATGGCGGCCGGGTCGTTGTCCAGGATGGCCTGCAGCTGCCGGACCTCCGGCGTGCAGAGGGGGCTCTCCCGCGTCATGACAGCGCTCCTTTCAGGGCTTCCAAAAACAGGACCGCCCGCTCGAATTCCCCCCGCACGGCCCGGTACAGTTCGGGGTAGTCGTCCCGCTCCTCCCGCAGGCGCAGCGGCTCCACGAGCGCGCACACCGCCTTGTAAAGCGGGGCGAGCCCCAGATTTCCGGAGACCCCCTTCAGCGTGTGGGCGGCTTCAAACGCGCCGTCCAGATCGCCCGCATCCAGCGCGCCGCCCAGCCTCTCCGCGCTGCCGTCCCGGGGCAGCATGCCGAGCACGCGCAGGTACATGGCCTCGTTCCCCATAAAGCGCCGCATCGTATCGTCGTAATCCGCGCCGTATGCCTCGAAGGCCGCGCGTAAATTCTCCATCGTCTATCCCTCCCGATTCCGGAAAATCAAGCCGCCGCCAAGGCACACACAGGCGGCGGACGGCCGGTCTTCCCTATCCCTCATTCTTTCCACAGACAGCATTTTCCCTTGTCCCCTGCCTTCGCGCGGTAGAGCGCCCGGTCCGCCCGGGCGATCAGTTCCGTCATCGGCTCCTCCGAACCGCTGAAAACGATCCCCGCGGTGCAGGAGGCCGCGGTCCCCCTTGAGGCGCGGAGCTCCCGGGCCGCCCGGCAGATCTCCCCGCCCTTCTTCAGCGCCGCCTCCCCCGAGCGCATCCTCTTCATGACCACCACAAATTCGTCCCCGCCGTAACGGGAAAGGATGTCGCTTTCGCGGGTGTGCGCGCGCAGAAGCGCGCCGAATTCCTCAATGAGCCGGTCACCCTCCATATGCCCGAAGGTGTCGTTGGCCTTTTTGAGGTCGTCCAGATCGAAGATGCAGACCGCCAGCGGCAGGTCCTCCGCCCGCAGCGCGCCCACGGCGGCGGTGAAGCCCCGGCGGTTCAAAAGGCCCGTCTGGTAGTCCCGGCAGGCCTCCTCCTGCAGGGAGTCCTTCCACTCCCGGAAGGCGGTGGTCCCCATGGCCCGGAGCACCTGCCTGCGTAAGCTCTTGCAGGTGTGGGGCTTGTCCACATACTCCTCCGCGCCCAGCTCCAGCGCCTTTTCCTCCAGCAGCGCGTCCGGCGGCCCGGTGATGACGACGTGCGTGCTCCACACAGCCCGGCTGCGCTTGACGGCCTCCAGCGCCGAAAAGCCGTCCGGTTCCGGCAGCGTGGCGCTGAGGAGCACGGCGGCGAGCCTGTCCCGGTTCGCCGCGACGCAGTCGAGCACGGCCCGCACGGTCCCGGCCTCCGCGATCTGGAAGAGGTCTTCAAAGGTCTCCCGCACCCGGCTCCGGTAGGACGCGTCCTCGTCGGCGATCAGGAAAACCGGACGCAGGCGTTTGGCGCCCGGCTCCCGCTCCACGACGGCGCCCTCTTCCCGGAGCAGCGTTTCAAATTCTTCCCTGGGCACCGGGCGTACAAAATAGTAGCCCTGCACATAGTCGCAGTCGATCTCCCGGAGGCGTTCGAGCTGCTCCCGCGTCTCCACGCCCTCGGCCACCACATGCAGCTCCATCCAGCGCGCCAAATCCATGATAAAGCGCAGGATTCCCTGGTCGACGGGCTTCGCCGTCTCGCTCTGGATAAAGCGCATGTCCAGCTTCAGCACGTCGATCGGCAACCGGTTGAGCATGTTGAGGGAGGAGTACCCGCTCCCGAAGTCGTCCATTTCAATGACGAAGCCCAGCGCCCGCAGGCGGGCCACCGTTTCAATGATCTGGCTGGGATCCTCCGTATAGGCGCTCTCCGTGATCTCCAGATGGAGCCGCCCGGGCGCGAGGCCGTATCTCCGGACCGTTTCCAGCAGGACGTCCGCGATGTCCGCCTGGTAGATGTCCGCCCGGGAGACGTTGACGGAGATCGGGATGGGCGGCAGGCCGGCGGCGTCCCATCCGCGCAGAAGGGAACAGCTCTGTTCCCAGACGAACCGGTCCAGCTTCGAGATAAATCCATTCCGCTCGAAGAGGGGGATGAACTCCGCGGGGGACTGCAGGCCCCACTCGGGATGCGCCCAGCGCACCAGCGCCTCGGCGCCCGCCAGCCGGCTGTCCCTGATCCGGTACTTGGGCTGGAGGTAGACCTGGAACTGCCCCTGCGCCAGGGCGGACTCCATGTTGTCGATGATGGCCTGCTCCCGCAGCAGCCTGCCCCGCAGCTGGTCGTCATAGGCGGCGAAATGCTTGCCGTACTGCCCCTTGATGCTGCGCGCGGCCAGCAGGGCCCGGTCGCACATCTGCTCGACCGGGACGCCGCGGTCCTCGACCGGGTAGATCCCCCATTTCATCACAATCCTCCGGGCGTTTGCGAGGGCGTTCAGTTCCCCGCTCATCCGGACAAACATTTCATCGCTGTAATCCGTCCGGCGCTCCAGCAGGCAGGCGAACTGGTCCGCATTGAGCCTTCCGCAGATTCCCACGTCCCCGACGGCCGTGCGGTAGAGCGCCGCGATATCGCACAGCAGGCGGTCCCCCGCCGGGATGCCGAAGACGTCGTTGATCAGCTTGAAGTTTTCGATGTCGGAACAGATGATATCGTACTCCAGCGCAGGGTTCTGCCGGAGGACCTCCCGGACCCGCTGGTAGAAAAATTCCTTGCTGCACAGGCCGGTCAGCCGGTCATATTGGAACTGGTTGATCATGGCGGCGGTTTCACGCAGGCTGATGATGCTGGCCGCGCGGTGCAGGATGATCTGCGGCTTATAGGGCTTGGCCACAAAATCCGTCGCGCCGTGGGAGAGGGCCGCCACCTCGTCGGCCTCGCTGTCGCTCTGCGTGGTGACGATGACCGGGATGGACGAATAGTCGGGATGCTCCTTGACGATCGAAAGGAAGGCGTAGCCGTCCATGACGGGCATGACGATGTCCAGCAGGATCAGAGCGATCTCCTCCCCATGCCGCTTTAAAAGGTCGAGCGCCTCCCGCCCGTTTCCCGCCTCGAGAACCCGATACTCCGCCGACAGAATTCCGCTGAGCGTCGCCCGGTTGATCTCGCTGTCCTCCACAACCAAAATCGTTTTTTGCACGGCCATCTCCTCGCCCCCCGCTCCACAACGGAGCGAGCCGCGGGCAAATGCCGGCGGCTTCTCCGTTTGCTCTGTTCACATGATGCTTCCATTCTATCACGGGGGAGGCGGCCTGCGCAATCTTTTTCGCCGCAATTTGACCGGGCGGACGGATATTCCCCCAAACCCGCTTTTTGTCCCGATTCCGCAGAAGACGGATACGGAACTGCGCGAAATGCGCCAGAATGCCCCGCCCCTCTCCAAAAGAGAGGGGCGGGGCATTCTCAAATCTGGTGCCGCAGAACAGACTTGAACTGTCACGGGGTTGCCCCCGAGGGATTTTAAGTCCCTTGCGTCTGCCGATTCCGCCACTGCGGCAAATTCCGCCTTCCTATCATACCCCAAGCGGGGCGATTCGTCAAGACTGGCGGCCAGGCGGGGCGGGCAGCCCGGAGAGCAGGGAGAGCTGGTCGGCGGAGACGTAGCTGTCCACCGAAAAGGCGAAAAGCACCTGGTTGTAGCGGCCCAGCCTGAGGCCTTGGAGCAGCTCGGGCGTGACGGTGGCGGTGTCCACAAAGGTCACCTGCTCGTAGTAGATCAGCAGGAAGGGCAGGTAGCTCTGCACCGAACCGTCGCCGAAGATCAGCAGGCGGTTGATGTAGGAGGGGTTGCCGATATCGATGTCGATCACAGGGGAAAGCCCGCCGAGCGGGACGTCCATCGTGCCGCCGAGCTCCTTCTTGAATTTCGGGTAGAGGGTGTAGTAGCGGCGGGAGGTCCCGTCGGCGCTGTAATGGGTGACGGTGTAGCTACGCTGGTACTGGGAGTTATAGTTGTAGACCGACACCCGGTCGGGCGACACCTCCCGGTAGGGGGAGAGCGCATAGAGGTCGCCGTAATAGTCGTAGTCGATGTGCTCGATGGAAAAATCCTCGAGCGCGCGGGGACGCAGGCCGAGCTTTTTGGCCACCGCCGTATAGATGTAGAAGCCGCCCAGCCCCGTCGTGGTGTTGTCGGTGTTGTAGTAGATGTATTCGTCCTGGTGGTTGAAGAGGGTCGGGTAGACGTTGATCGCCGTGACATGTCCCGAGACGCGGCGGTAGACGTCGTCGATCAGCTGCGGCTGGTTATAGAGGGGCGCGATGCTGTCGTAGGGGACCTTGCCCTGCTGGACCGCGCAGGCGGTCGGGATGAGCATCACATAACTGGGGATCTGGTAGTCGTCCGCGAAATCAATCATCGCGAGCGTGTTGTCGTTGATGACCGACAGGCTCTTGGGCTGCACGTCAAGGGTCAGCGAACCGCCCGAGATAAAGACGCCGTTCTGCTCCTTGCCGCCCCCCATATAGTTGAGGGAAACCTGCAGGCGGCGCAGCGCGTCGGAGGAGGGAAACTGCCCCGCGAGCGTCTGCTCGAGCTTCGCAAACGTCCCCGCGTCCCCGGCCGCCGCGTCCCACAGCGGCCGCCCGCCCCCGCGTAACAGCAGAAAGAGCGGCACCGCGAAGACCGCCGCCAAAAAGACGACGCCCGAAAGTTTTTTGCTCACGCGGGTTTCCCCCTTTCGCAGAATGAATTTCACCGCCCGCTACAGCAGGTAGGCGGTCGTCACAACCAGCAGCGCGGCGGTAAAGGCCGCCGAGGCGACGCCATAGGTGCGCGGCAGGTGCCTCTTCCACAGTCCCGCGAGCCAGCCGACCAGCCCCGTCGAGGAGACCGCCGCCAAAATCAGCACGAGGTAGTGGGAGGCGAGCAGGTAGAGCACACTCTTGCTGCTCTCTAGGGTGGCGAAGCCCCCCACGCCGAACATCATCCTGAGGAACCCGAGCGACTGCCCCGGCGTGCCGCCCGAAAAGAGCGCGAAGGAGACGAGCACGACAAAGGTGGTGTACAGCCACCGGAAGAGGGTGGGAATCCCGTCCATGTAGCGGCTGAGGAAATACCGCTCGAAGATGACGAACGCCGCGAAATAGGCGCCCCAGAGCAGCAGGTTCAGGCTGATGCCGAACCACAGCCCCATGAGGATGGTGACAAGCAGGATGTTGAACACGCCGGAAAGCACGCTGCCCTGCGCGCCGCCGAGGTTGATGTAGACATAGCGGCGGATGTAGCGGTTGACGGTGATGTTGAAGCGGGCGAAGAAGTCGTTGACGCTCGTCGCCTGGTAGGGGTAGTGGAAGTTGTCGGGCAGCTCCACGCCGAAGATCAGCCCGATCCCCCTGGCCATGTCGCAGTAGCCGGAGAGGGTGAAATAGACCGAGAAGGCGAGCGTCACGACCATCGTCCACACCGAAAGCGCGGTCATATTGAGGGCGGGCATCCCGCGCAGCGAGCGGTAGAGCTCATAGACCGCGTCCCCGATGATCACCTTTTTGCCGAGGCCGACAAGGAAGAGCCTGCCGCCCTCCCCCGCCCGCTCCAGGGTCATGCGCATCCCCTTGATCTGGGGCATGAGCTTGTTGTGGTAGACGAGCGGCCCGGCGTAGAGCCGGGGGAAAAAGAGGTTCATCAGCGCGAACGCGGGCAGGTTGTGCTCGGCGTAGGTGTAGCCGAAATAGCAGTCGATCACATAGCCGCAGGAGGTGAGCGCCACCACCCCGAGCCCGAGCGGGAAATGCACGCCGTAGACCGGGCCGAGCGCCCCGTAGAGCAGGAAGATCGCAACGCTCTTGGCCGCCGAGCAGATCATGATTCCCCGGCGCAGGCGGGGCAGCCTGGAGGCGTGCTCGAGCAGGCGGCCCATCAGGTAGTCGAACAGGACGATGCCCGCCAGCAGGAGGAGGTTCTCCCCCTCGCGCCACCAGTAGAAGAGGACGGAAAAGGCGAGCAGGACCGCCGGGCGCCAGCGCATGGGGCTGATGAGGCAGACGGCGATCGCCAGCGGCAGAAAGAGGTAGAGGAAGGAGAGGCTGTCGAGATGCACGTCCGCGCACCCCCTTTCGATGGTTTGGGCGGTGTCAGTGGGTCTCCAGGAAGGCGAGGAACTCCCCGCGGGTGTAGAGGGCGTTGATTGCCGAAAGCATCGCGTTGGCGTTCATGCGCGCGGGCAGTCCGAGCGCGGCGAGCACGCGGCGCCGCCTGCCGGCGCTGTCCGGCCCGCCGGACAGCCCCCATTCGACGAGGTCCGCCTTGGTGACGGGCGCGGCCCGCTCCGCCGGGGCGGGGACCTCCTCCCCCTCCACGGCCACGCCCGCGCGCCGCAGCGCGTCGAGCAGCACCCGGGAGGGCATCCCCTCCACCCCGAGCTTGCCCTCGGCGGAGGGCTGCGCCTTGCGCCGCTCCTTACCGAAAATGTCCGGGATATAGACGTGGGTGATCTTTTCGGGGGCGACCGCGCCGGCGATGTGCGCGCGGATGCGGAAGCCCGCCGCGTCGGAATCGGTCAGGATGATCACGCCGTTTTTCTCCGCGAGCGCGCGGATGTAGGCGAGCTTTTCCCTGTCGCGGAAGACGTCGAACCCGTCGGTCGTCACGATCGTCGCGTCGACGAGCGACGAGAGCTTCGCCTTATCATATTTTCCCTCGACGACAACCGCCTGCTTCAGCTTGATCATCCCGCTCGCTTCCCCGTCAGTAAAAAAAGTTTGGTAATCGTTTCCTCGAGCACGACCCGGTCGTCCCCGCCCGTGCTCTTGAGGCGCATGTCCGCGTCGGCGAGCAGCGTCAGCATCTTTCCGAGCTGCCCGGCCGTGTAGCCGCCGCTGTCGCTCATCGCGTTCTTGATCGCGAAGGTGCGGTTTTTGGCGTATCCGAGCTCCGCCGCCGCTCGCTCCG
>NZ_CABUCJ010000007.1 GCF_902490045.1 uncultured Anaerotruncus sp. | reverse complement strand
GCGTCCTCCGGCTCGCCCTCTTTCTCCTGCCCTACTTCGTCATCGGCGGCGACGTGCTCCTGCGCGCGCTGCGCAACATCGCGCGCGGGCAGGTGTTCGACGAGAATTTCCTGATGGCGGTCGCCACGGTGGGCGCCTTTTTCGTGGGCGAGTACCCCGAAGGGGTCGCCGTCATGCTCTTCTATCAGGTGGGCGAGCTCTTCCAGAGCTACGCGGTCGGGCGCTCGCGCCAGTCGATCTCCGCCCTGATGGACATCCGCCCCGACTATGCCAACGTCCGCCGGGGCGGCGAGCTTGTGCGGGTCGACCCCGAGGAGGTCGCCGTCGGCGACCTGATCGTCGTGAAGCCGGGCGAGCGGGTGCCGCTCGACGGCGTGATCACCGAGGGCAGCTCCACGCTCGACACCGCCGCGCTCACCGGCGAATCCCTCCCCCGCGACGCCGCGCCCGGCGACGCGGTCATCAGCGGGTGCATCAACCTGAGCGGCCTGCTCACCGTCCGCGTCTCCCGCGTCTACGGGGAATCGACCGTCGCCAAAATCCTCGATCTCGTCGAGAACGCGAGCGGCAAAAAGGCGAAGGCGGAAAACTTCATCACCCGCTTCGCCCGCTGGTACACCCCCGCCGTCGTCATCGGCGCGGCCCTGCTCGCGGTCGTCCCGCCGCTCGTCACCGGCGGTTCCTTCTCGATGTGGGTCCACCGCGCGCTCATCTTCCTGGTCATCTCCTGCCCCTGCGCGCTCGTCATCTCGGTGCCGCTGAGCTTTTTCGGCGGCATCGGCGGGGCGTCCAAATGCGGCATCCTCGTCAAGGGCAGCAACTACCTTGAGACGCTCGCCGGGACCGAGACGGTCGTCTTCGACAAGACCGGCACCCTCACCAAGGGATCCTTCCAGGTCACGGCGGTGCATCCCGACGAGATTTCCGAGGACCGGCTGCTCGAGCTGGCGGCCCTCGCCGAGAGCTATTCAAGCCATCCGATCGCCCTTTCCCTGCGGGCGGCCTACGGGAAGGAGCCCGACGAGGCCCGCGTCGCCGGCGTGGAGGAAATTTCCGGCCGGGGCGTGAGGGCCGCGGTCGACGGGCGCAGGGTCTCCGCCGGAAACGGAAAGCTGATGGACGACTCAGGCGCCGTATGGCACGACTGCCACCTGCCCGGCACGATCGTCCACGTCGCCGTGGACGGGGAATACGCGGGGCACATCGTGATCTCCGACGAGGTCAAGGAGGACGCCCGCGAGGCGGTCTCCGCCCTGCGCGGGGCCGGCGTGCACAAAACGGTGATGCTCACCGGGGACGCCGAGCCGGTCGCCGCCCAGGTGGCGAAGGACCTCGGCCTAGACGAATACCACGCGGGTCTGCTCCCCGCCGACAAGGTCGACCGGATGGAGCGCCTGCTCGCGGAAAAATCCCCGCGCGGCGTGCTCGCCTTTGTGGGGGACGGCATCAACGACGCGCCCGTGCTCTCCCGCGCCGACGTCGGCATCGCGATGGGCGGGCTCGGCTCCGACGCGGCCATCGAGGCCGCCGACGTGGTCATCATGGACGACCGCCCCTCCAAGCTCGCGACCGCGATCAAAATCTCCCGCCGGACGCTATCCATCGTGCGGCAGAACATCGTCTTCGCGCTCGCCGTCAAGGCGCTCGTGCTCCTGCTCGGCGCGATGGGCGACGCAAACATGTGGGAGGCCGTCTTCGCCGACGTGGGCGTTTCGGTGATCGCCATCCTCAACGCCACCCGCGCGCTGAACGTCAAAAACCTCTGACGTTTCCTCTCCCGGATTCCCGGGGGCCCTGAACGGTTTTTCAAAAACCGTTCAGGGCCCTTTCGCGCGCCGCGCGGGAATGAACCAAATCCCCCAAAAACGAATACCATGAAGTAATCATCGTTTTAGGAGGATTTTTTATGAATCATACCGCGGAACCCTTACACTTCTTCCTCGGAGCGAACACGCCGCAGGGGTTCGTTTCGCGTTTTGACCAGCTCGCCGACCCTGCGGGCGGGTGGCGTGAATTCGTCATAAAGGGCGGCCCCGGGACGGGAAAATCCACGCTGATGAAGCGCGTCGCCGCCGCCGCCGAGGGCCGCTGTGAACAGGTCGAGCTGATCCACTGCTCCTCCGACGCGGATTCGCTCGACGGGGTCATCCTGCACGACGTGAAGACCTCGATTGCTGATGGCACCTCCCCCCATGCGGGCGTTCCCAATCCAATCAATTTGACATCGGGCCGCGGGCGCGGTAAACTGGCATCAGTACGCCCGACGCCCAAACCATATCGGAGGTGCCCGGATGAAGGATTACCGGCGGCAGTATCCCTCTTTTTCCCTCTGCGGCCTCTTTTGCGGCCTCTGCCCCATCCACCATATGGAGAACGGCTGTCCCGGCTGCGGCGGCGGGGAGGGGCACCAGCCCTGCGCGGTCATCCGGTGCGGCCGGGAGCACGGCGGGGTCGAATTCTGCTGCGACTGTCCCGCCTACCCCTGCGAACGCTATCTCGAGCCTCCTCCCTACGACCTCCTCCTGCCCTCCCGGAATACCCGCCGGGACCTGGACAGGCTGAAGGCGGAGGGCCTGCCCGCCTTCCGGGCGGAGCTCGACGAAAAGGCCGCCATCCTGCGGGAGCTGCTGGCGCGCTTTAACGACGGGCGGCGCAAGACCTTCTTCTGCGTCGCCGTGAACCTCCTCCCGCTTTCCGACGTCCGCCGCGTCATGGAGCGGCTCGCGGCGGAGGAGGCGGCCCCCGGCGGTCCCCAAGACCTGAAGGCCCGGGCCGGGCTGGCCGCGGACCTCTTCCGGCAGGCCGCGTCGGACGGCGGGATCGACCTGAAGCTGCACAGAAAGCCCCGGCAAAAATAGCCCGTAAAACCGCCGCCCCGACGCGAACGCGTCGGGGCGGCGGTTTTTGGAGGTGATGTGCACGATGTGAGCGATGTTTCAACAGAGGGGCTCAGCGTCCGTCATGGCCGGGAGGCGCCGTGTGCCCGCAGTGGCAGCCTGCATGGCTCTTGCAGGCGGAGCACCCGACGCACTCGCCGTTCTTTGCCTTGCGCACCGCGTACCGTACCGCGCAGAAGGCCGCCAGCAGGATCATGCCCAAGATCACCCAGGTAACCATAAGAGTCCTCGCTTTCCGCCGCGTCGGTGGATTCCTCCGCCCTCCCGCGCGGCTGGAGAGGGCGGAGGCGTTTGGTTTTGTCAGGCGCCCGCGCCGACCGCCGCGGGCCTGCGCATCCTCTTATCGGGGTTGTAACTGCGGAAGAGCAGGTAGAGCAGGGCGGCCACGCAGCAGAGCGCGAGCACCTGTCCGGCCCCGAACGGCACACCGTAGAAGAACGCCCCGCCGAGCTGGTTGATGATGAAAGCCATGACGTACGCCATCCCGGTCATGTAACCGATCGCAAACCAGGTCCATTTCGCGCTCATCATCTCCCTGCGGATCGCGCCGATCGCGGCGAAGCAGGGGGCGCAGGTCAGGTTGAAGACCATGAAGGCCAGGGCGCTCGCGCTCGTCGCGAAGAGGGCGGGCAGGGATGCCAGCAGCGCCGGGTCGTCCTCACCGACCTCCCCGAGTCCGAACAGCACGCCGAAGGTGCCGACGACATTCTCCTTCGCCACCAGGCCGGAGACGCTCGCCACGGCCGCCTGCCAGTTGCCGAAGCCCAGCGGGGCGAAGATCGGGGCGAGCAGATTGCCGATCGCCGCGAGCATGCTCGCGTTCTCATCGTCCACCATACCGAAGCCGCCGGCCGTGAAGCCGAAGTTCTGGAGGAACCAGATCACGCCGCACGCCACGAAGATGACGGTGCCGGCCTTGATGATGAACGCCTTGCCGCGCTCCCACATGTGGATCAGCACGCCCTTGGGCGCCGGGAAGTGGTACTGCGGAAGCTCCATGACGAAGGGGGCGGGGTCGCCCGCGAACAGCTTCGTCTTTTTGAGGATGACGCCCGAGATGATGACCATGAAGATGCCGAAAAAGTAGGTTGCCGGGGCCATCCAGGTGATCTCCGTGAAGACCGAGCCGGCGATCAGCGCGATGATCGGCAGCTTCGCGCCGCAGGGGATGAAGGTGGTCGTCATGATCGTCATGCGGCGGTCCTTCTCGTTTTCGATCGTGCGGGTCGCCATGATTCCCGGCACGCCGCAGCCGGAGGAGATCAGCATCGGGATGAACGACTTGCCCGAGAGGCCGAATTTGCGGAAGATTCGGTCCATGATGAAGGCCACGCGCGCCATATAGCCGCAGTCCTCGAGGATGGAGAGGAAGAAGAAGAGGATGAACATCTGCGGGACGAACCCGAGCACCGCGCCCACGCCGCCGATGATGCCGTCCACCACGAGGCCGTTAAGCCATCCGGCGGCGCCGGCCGCTTCGAGCCAGCCGCCGACGAGAGGCTGGATTGTCTCCGCGAAGAGGGTGTCGTTGGTCCAGTCGGTGGCGATGGCGCCCAGCCAGCTGACCGACACATAGTAGACGACGAACATGACCGCCGCGAAGATCGGCAGGGCCAGCCAGCGGTTGGTGACCACCTTGTCGATCCTGTCCGACGTGGTCATGCCGGCGTTCTTTTTATGTACGCAGTCTTTCATCAGCCCGGCGATGTACCGGTAACGCTCATTGGTGATGATGCTCTCGCTGTCGTCGTCGAACTGCTTTTCACAGTCGGAGACGACCGTCTCTAGGTTCACCTTCACGTCCGCAGGGAGCTGGAGCTGCTCAAGCACCTTCGCATCCCGCTCGAACAGCTTGATGCTGTACCACCGGGCGTTCTCCGCCGGGACGAGCTCCCCGGCCAGCTCCCGGATCCGTGCCAGCGCGTCCTCCACGGGCCCCGAGAAGGTGTGCTGCGGCTGGGTTCCGACCCCCGCCTTCGCCATCTGAACCGCGCGGTCGGCCGCCTCTTTCGAGCCGATGCCCCTGACCGCCGAAGTCTCGATCACCTCGCAGCCGAGCTCCTCCGTCAGCTTCCGGGTATCGATCCGGTCGCCGTTCTTTTTGACGATGTCCATCATGTTCAGCGCGATGATCACCGGGATGCCCATCTCGGTCAACTGGGTGGTCAGGTAAAGGTTTCGCTCGATGTTCGAGCCGTCCACGAGGTTGATGATGACGTCGGGGCGCTCGTTCATGATGTAGTCCCGGGTGACGACCTCCTCGAGCGTATAGGGAGAAAGCGAGTAGATGCCGGGAAGGTCGGTGACGATCACGTCCTTATGCCCCCGGAGCTTTCCCTCCTTCTTTTCGACCGTAACGCCCGGCCAGTTTCCCACATACTGGCTCGAACCGGTCAGGTCGTTGAACATCGTCGTCTTGCCGCAGTTCGGATTGCCTGCGAGCGCAAGCTTGATTGCCATTTCCGTTTACCCCCTCTGCGGGTTTCCCCGCTGGCTTGTAAATCTTATGTTAGCAATAACTAACTGTGACGCCAAAAAAAATGCGGCCGCGCCGCCGGTTCCTCCCGCCTATTCGACGAGGATGTTTTCCGCCTCGTTCTTGCGGATGGACAGCTCGTATCCGCGGATGGTGATCTCCACCGGATCGCCCAGCGGCGCCACCTTGCGCACAAAGACGGGGGTCCCCCTGGTGATGCCCATATCCATGATCCGCCGCTTGAGCGCCCCCTCGCCGCCCAGCCTGGCGACGGTCACCGTTTCTCCGCATTTGGCCTCTTTGAGTGTTTTCATACCGGTCCTCCTCAAACCATGATTTTGCTTGCCATCGCCCTGCTCAGGGCAATCCGGGTGTCCTTCACATTGACGATCAGGCTGCCGCCCATCTCCGAAACGATTGTGACGTTTCCGCCTTCCACAAAGCCGAGGCTCTCCAGAAAACGCCGGGTTTCTTCCTTCCCATGGATTTCCCTGACGATCGCCCGTTCGCCTGTCCGTGCCATCGTTAACGGCATCTCCGCTGTTCTCCTTTCTTTTATTTCGCTATGCGGGCGGCCCCGCCCGGCATGCAGTTAGTTTTGTCTAACCTTTTACGGGCTTAGTTTACCATTGCTAACCTATTTTGTCAATCCTTTGACGAAAAAATTTTCCCGCCTTGCACGTAAAAAGGAACTGTGTTAGAATAAGCGCAGACGAAAGGAAATAAATCTGTGGAGTTCCCACAAATTTGTTTCCTCAGGCCAACAACAGCGAGGGAGATTACCATGCGTATTCAAGAGTCCGCGGAAAATTACCTGGAAGCGATCCTGGTCTTAAAAAAGAAGGCGGGCGCGGTCCGTTCGATCGACGTGGCGCGCCACATGAACTTTACCAAGCCGAGCGTGAGCCGGGCCATGAGCCTCTTCCGCGAGAACGGCTATATCACGATGGATAAAGAGGGCTGGATCGAGCTGACCGCCGCGGGCCGTGAAATCGCCGAGCGCATCTACGAGCGCCACAGCTGCCTGACCGACTGGCTGACCGCGCTGGGCGTCTCCCCCGAAACCGCCGCGGCGGACGCCTGCCGGATGGAGCACGGCATCAGCGAGGAGACCTTCGGCAAGCTCCGGGAGCATATCCGGCGGTACACGGAAAAATAGCCCTCCCCTTCTCCTTCGGGGCGGCGAAGCATCGCCTTACATCGTCATCAGGGAAAGCGCCGGCCCTTTTTTCCGTTCGGGGACGGCATAGGGAGCGTTGTCCGCCTCATAGGCTGTGGTGAGGTGAAGCCTATGAAACCCGCCGTTTTCGTCGTCACCGAGACCTTTTGCTCCGCGTCCGGGCAGGCGCGGACGGAAGCCCTCCAGAAAGCGGTCGACCAGTATCTCGCCCGCGCCCTGCGCCGCGGGGAAACGCCCGCGCCGCCCGCCGGGCGGGAGGACGCGGGAGGCACGGAAGCATGACCTGCGCGATCTACTGCCGGCTCAGCCGGGAGGACGCGGAAAAGGTCCAGGAGAGCGAGAGCATCCAGAACCAGAAGGCGATGCTGGCCGCCTACGCCGCAAGCCAGGGCTGGGAGGTCGGCGCGGTCTACTGCGACGAGGACTATTCGGGCGCCGACCGGGACCGCCCCGGCTGGAACGCCATGCTCGCCGCCGCCGAGCGGCGGGAATTCCAGATCGTCCTCTGCAAGACGCAGTCCCGTTTCACGCGCGACATGGAGCTCGTAGAAAAGTACCTTCACGGGCTGTTCCCACTGTGGGGCATCCGGTTCGTGGCGGTGGTGGACCACGTCGACACCGACCTCAAGGGCGGCAAAAAGGCCCGCCAGATCAACGGGCTCATCAACGAGTGGTATCTCGAGGACCTGTCGGAGAACATCCGGGCGGTGTTTGCGCAAAAGCGCGGCGCGGGCAAATATCTCGGCAGCATCCCGGCCTACGGCTACCGAAAGGACCCCGCCGACCACAACCACCTTGTGATAGAACCGGAGGCGGCCGGGGCGGTCCGGACCATCTTCTCCCTCTGTCTGGAGGGATTCGGCAAGCAGAAGATCGCCGCCCTGCTCAACGAGCGGGGAATCCCCAGCCCCGCCGCCTACAGGCGTGCGCGCGGCTGGATCCGCAATGAAACCGGCGGCGGACTTTGGAACCGCACCACGGTGGGACGGATTCTGCGCAGCGAGCTCTATGTCGGCACGATGGTGCAGGGCGTCAAGCACCGGGTGAGCTACAAATCCAAGACGTGCGCCGCGGTCCCGAAGGAGGCATGGTGCCGTGTGGAGGGGACCCACGAGGCGATTGTCGACCGGGCGTCCTTCGACGCGGTTCAGGCGCTGCTCGACCGCCGCACCCGTTCCGGCGGGACGGGCGAGCCCCATCCGCTCGCCGGCATCGCGCGGTGCGCCGGCTGCGGCGGGCCGCTCGTCAAGGTGTCGCAGCTCTACAAGGGGAAGCGGCGCTCCTATCTGCAATGCGGGCTCTACGCCTCCTCGCGGTCATGCCCGCGCTGCACCCGCCATTCGGTCCGCCTCGACGCGCTTACCGGCGTCGTGGAGGAACGCATCCGCATGCTCGTGCGCGCCCGCTACCGGCTTTCCCACCCCGAACGGCTGCTGCCCCCCGGCGAAGCGGAGGGCAGCCTCCGCCGGGAGCGGGCGGAGGCGCAGGACCTGCGAAACCAGATTGCCCGGCGTATGGACGCGCTGCGCGCGCTCTACCTCGACCGGGTGGACGGTCTCATCGGGCGGGAGGAATTTTCCGGGATGAGCGCGCGCTTCCGGGAGGAGCGGCAGGCGCTCGAGGCACGGCTGGACGCGCTGGAAGCCCGGATGCGGGAGGCCCCCCCGGAGCCGCCCGGCCGTCTGGCGGAACGGGCGGAAGCGCTCCTGCGGCTCGAACCCATGCCGCGCGAGCTGATCGCGCTGCTCGTCGACTCCGTCTCGGTCGGCGAGCGACAGCCTGACGGAACCCAGGAAGTCTCAATCCGCTGGCGGCTCTGACGCCCCCGCGCACGCTTTCTACCGGCAAAAACGGTCCCGTGCCCTCAAGGGGCGCGGGACCGTTTTTAGTGTGCCGCTCCGGTGTCAGCGGTTCAGGGCGGAAAGGGCTTTCAAGTCCGGAACGAGATGCTCGTAAGCCGAGCGATAAATTTTGTAGTATCCGTCATAGACCTTTTTTGTCCCGGGATCGGGGTGCACCCGCTCGCCGAGCACCTGCCAGGAGGCCGCGTCCTCATAGGTCAGCACTCCCGCGCCTACGCCGGCGAGGATCACGTCTCCCAAATTTGCCTCCACGTCTCTCTGCGGGGAAGTGACCGTGTGTCCCGTCACATCGGCGAGGATCTTCTTCCAGAGCTTCGATTTGGCCGCGCCGCCCGCGACCAGGATGCTCTCCCCGATTTCCGCCCCCGCGCTCTCCATCGTGTGCCGCAGGGAAAAGGCGACCGCTTCGAGCAGCGCGCGGTACACATGGGCGCGGGTGTGGCTGAGGGAGAGTCCCAGGATGACTCCCCGCGCGTCCGTATCCCAGACGGGGCTGCGCTCTCCCATAAAATAGGGCAGCGCGATCAGCCCCTCGCTCCCGGCGGGCAGCGTTTCCGCCTCCCGGTCGAGTATCCGGTAGGCGTTCTCCCCGCCTTCCGCCTCCACCTGTTTTTCCAGCCGCGCGAAATTGTCGCGGAACCACTTGATCAGCGCGCCCGCCGTCGCAGCGCCGCCAAACGAGTAGGAGAGCGTCTTTGCGTCCTTGACGTAGGGCATCTCAATGAGTCCGCGCCCGTTAAGCGGACGGTCGTGCACCAGCGCCGCGCACATCGACGTGCCGATCGCGGCCGCGTACTGTCCGGGTTCGAGGATTCCGAGTCCCAGCGTGGCGACGACGCAGTCGACGCCGCCCGCGCACACCGGCGTCCCGGGCAGCAGTCCCAGCTCGGCCGCCGCTTCCGCGGTGAGTCCCCCCACCACCTCGCTCGACTCCACAATCCGTTCGGGCATCATCCGCTTGGGGATTCCCATTGCCTCCAGCATCTCATCCGACCATTTCCGCTGCGTCTGGTCGAAAATCCCGCCGATATTGCCCGCGGACGAATAGTCGATTGCGACCTCCCCCGTGAGCTGGTATATCGCGTAGGCGTTCGGAGGCAGGAACAGCCGGATCCGTTCCCAGTTTTCCGGTTCGTTCTGCTTGATCCAGAGGATCTTCGTATACCCGTAGTAGGGATCGGTCCCATTGTGGGTGACCTCATAGACCCGCTCCCGGCCGATCTGCTCCGACACCCAGCGATCCTGCTCTCCGGCACGCCGGTCCATCCAGATGAGGCAGGGGCGCACCGGTTCCATCCGTTCGTCCAGCGGGATCCCGGACCCGCCGTAAAGGCCGCTGACGCAGATGCCCTTTACCGATTCCGCGGGGACCCCGGCCTTCCGCACGGCGCCCCGGATCGTCGCCCTGACCGCGTCGACCCACACCTGCGGCCGCTGCTCCGCCCAGAGGGCCCGCGGGGTCAGCAGGTCGTATTCCATGTAGTCGGAAGCCAGCAGGGCGCCCGACGTATCCATCACGATTGTCTTGGTGCCCGAGGTGCCGATGTCGGTTCCAATCAGACAGTTCATGCCGATTCCTCCTTGCCTTGTTCGCCGGACGGGAGGCGCGGCGCGCCATGCGTCTTCCGAAACGCCTCCAAAGCCATGCCGTCCCGCATTTTCAGAGATATTCTAAGACCGTCTCCAGCGTGGGAACCGCCGACTGTCCGCCCATGCCGCGGCAGGTCAGGCTCGCGAAGACGTTGGAAAACCACAGGCATTTTTGGATATCCCAGCCCTGTCCCCGGGCATAGAGGAACGCGCCGTGGAAGTTGTCGCCCGCCCCGGTCGTGTCGACGATAGGGATATCCAGCGCGCCGGCATGGTAGAGCGTCCGCCCGTCATAGGCGAACGACCCCGCCGCGCCCGCCGTCACGCAGGCGAATGCGGCGCCGTGCTCCACATAGTAGCGGCAGGCGTCCTCCGGGTCGAGCCCGAGGGTCTTCCGCGCAGTCGCCTGGTCGGGGATGAACAGGTCGCAGCAGGGGAGCAGCTCGTCGGTCACCTCCCGGCTCAGGTTGCCCCCGTCCACCGAAACCCCGATGCCCTCCCGCTTGCAGAAGCGCGCGACGTCCAGCATGAAGCCGGGGGCGAGCAGGCCCAGGTGCACCATCCCGGCGCTTTTGAGGACCTCGGGGTCGAGCATCTCAAAGGTGAGCCGCATGATGTTGCCCCCAAAATTGACGATGCTGCGCTTGCCGTCCTCCTCCACGAGGATGACGCTGATGGAGGAGTGCGCCTCCGGGATCGGGATGAGGTTCAGATATTCCATCCCGTGCTTTTGGAAATTCTGCGCAATGAACCTGCCCGTGCCGTCGTCGCCCACCGTCGTGATCACCCCGGCGGTCCCGCCGAGCGTATGGAAGGCGACCGCCGCGTTGCTTGAGACCCCGCCGCAGCAGCGGACAAAATCACCCGCGACAACCCGCTCGTCGCTGTCCGGAAGGCGGCTCACGCGCATCATCACATCTTCGGTGCTGTTGCCGATAAAGAGGCAGTCCAGCTGTTTCATCGTTTCGACCTCCTCAATCCCCCCGCCCCAAAACCGCCCGCAGCGATTCCACGCCGAGGCGCGGGCTGGTGAGAACCGGCTTTTGGATGTGCCCGAGCAGCGGGAGCAGGACGGTCATGCTTCCCTGCGCCAAAACGACCACGTCGTTTTCCCGCGCCGCCGCCTCGACCTCCCCGAGCACCATGGCGTTGTGCTTTTCCACATTTTTATGCTCGATCAGTTCCATCATGGCGCCCTGCACCAGCCGCCGGCTCAGGCGGATTTCCTTTCCCGCCTCCCGCGCCGCGCGTTCGATCAGCCGGCCGCTCGGCCCCACGGTGGACTCCACCGTGGCGACCAGCCCGATTTTTTTACCGAGCCGGACCGCCTCGCGCGCCATCGCCTCGTCAATCCTGACGACGGGGACGTCGACGAAGGGGGCGATCTGGTCCGCGACCTCTCCCACGCTCGAGCACTGGTTGAGGATCGCGTCCACGCCCAAAGACTGCGCGCTCTGATAGTAGGCATACATCCTGCGGCGCACGCCCGGCGTGGGGCCGCAGTTGGCGTTGACCTCCCTGATGAGGCTGTCGTCGATGATCTGGTGGATCCTCACGCCCGGAAGCAGCTCCGCGCAGAGCTGCGCCAGCTCCGCCGAGGAAACCGCGCTCGTCTGGATGATTGCCGCCGACTTTTCCATATCGTCGCCCTCCTTATTTCCTGGAAGCCGCGAAACATGCAGCCCACTCTGTCCCGTGGGCAAAGCGGGCTGCATGTTGTCGGGCTGTTTTTCCGTTTACCCCTTGAGAGCGTTCAGCACTTCCTCGGGGGCGTCCTTCGCATAAATTTCCTTCCACATATCGGCGACGTTGTCCTTGTTGACCTCGACCGGCTCAAGCACGATGTACTTGGGATAGTCATCGGTCACGCAGGCCAGAGCCGCGCTCAGCAGCTCGGCGCGGCCGACCCCGTAGGGCTGCTGCGCGCCCAGGCCCTTGATCATGCCGTCCTCGGCGATGATTCTGGCCACGTTCGTGCCAAGGTCGATGGTGGTGATGACGAAATCGTCATAGCCCATGCTCTTCGCGGAGGACATGACGCCCTCGGCCGGCACATCCCAGACGGCGAACGCGCCATCCAGATCGGGGTGCTTCGCGAAGACCGCGTCCGCCAGCTCGGAGACCTTGTTCGGGTCGGTGAAGCCCTCTTCGGTGACAATTTCAATCTCGGGGAAGTACTTGGTGATGTAGTCGCGGAAGCCGCCGGTGCGGCGGGGGATGGAGGGGCCGGTGGTGATAAAGGTGAAGATCGCTACCTTGCCCTTGCCGCCCAGCTCGCGGGCCATGATCTTGCCGGCCGCCACGCCGTTGCCGTAGGCGTCGGAGGTGGCGGAGCTGGTGTACTCGTCCTCCGCCAGGTCAACCGGGACGGCGTCGTTGAAGGAGGTCTTGATGCCCAGGCGGTTGACCTCTTTCCACATCTCGCCCATGGTGGTCTGGTCGCAGGGGTTGCAGATGATGATGTCGGGGTTGAGCGCCAGGACGTTTTCAAGGTCGACCGCCTGCTGCTCCGCCTTGAACTTCGCGTCGGTCGTGGCCACGATCTCGATGCCCAGCTCGTCGCAGGCGCTCTGCACGCCCGCCAGATGGGCCGCGGTGTAGTCGTCGCCCGAGGTGTGGTAGAGGATCGCGCAGGTCAGATTTTTTGCGCGGATGGCCTCTCTCTGCTCGTCGGTGATGACGATGTCGTTGATCGAGGCGGCCGCCTGGCCCATCTCGCCCAGCAGCTCCTCGGGCGGGGTGGGCATGTCGGGAAGCTCGATCTCCGCGGGCGCGGCGTCTTCAGCCGGCGCCGCGTCCTCAGCCGGCGCGGCAGGCGCGTCCGGCGCGGGCGCTGCCGCGGGCTCTCCCGCGCACCCGAAGAAGCAGGTCATAACCAGTGCCGTTGCCAAGAGTAATCCCAGAATCCGTTTCATATCTTTCCTCCTTATCCATCTTACCGCCTTCTCCCCTGCCGGGGAGAAGGCGGATTTGATTCCTCGTGTTATCCGCGGCTCTTAAAGTAATCGTTGATGTACTCCACCGAACGCTTGATGCCGTAATCCGGGTCGTCGCACGCGCCGTCGGCCGTCTCGATGGTGAAAAAGATATCGGGGTTCTTTTCGAGCAGCAGATCCATGATCTCGCGGATGCGCACCTTGCCCTCGCCCAGCAGGCGGAACTTTCCGTCGCCGTAGTCGCGGATATGGGCGTATTCAATGCGGTCGGCATATTTCTTGACGACTTCGAAGGGATCGCTGCCGCCAGCGGAGATGTGGGCGATGTCGGGGATGAGGTTGATCTTTGAAAGGCTCATCACCTTGTCGATCTGCTCGCCCGTCAGCACGGTCGTGCCCAGATGCGGGTGGTAGCCGGTCTTGATGCCGTGCTTTTTCGCGATGTCGTCCACCTGGTCAAGCGCCTTGGCGAGGTTCACGATGTCCTCCTCGCGCACGCCGCCGTGGCGGATGGCGCCGCCGCCGGTGATCATGAAGGGGATTTTCAGCTCCTCCAGCAGTCCGCAGAGCTCGTCGATCCGGTAGAGCTCCTCCTCCAGAAGGTCGGGGAAGATGAAGTTTCCGCCGGTGTAGACGCCGCAGATTTCCATATCAAAGTCCTTGAGGTCCTTGAGGAACTTCTCCTTGTCCGTGCGGTACCTTCTGGCGTTGCCCTCGAAGATCTCCGCGTAGCGCAGGCCGTTGGCGTGGATCTGCTCGAAGGAGGTGCGGTTGTCTTCAAAAATTTCATAGTAGAGGTCCTTCGCGGAGCAGACGCCGCCGCCGCTTCCGCCGCCGATCCCCCAGCTGTTTGTAGCGTATCCGATTTTCATATCAATTTCCTCCCGTCAGTCCATGAGGAAGACGACTTTTTCCGTCTCGTGGTTGTCAAACATCTTGAACGCCTTCTCCGCCTCTTCCAGCTTGAAGGTGTGGGAGACGAGCTTGGCAAGGGGAACCTTCCGGCTCTCGATCACGTGCAGGATTTCGGGATAGAGGAAGAGCGGGAAATACCAGTTGCCGAACACGTGGAGCTGCTTGCCGATGATGTGCTCGCGCGGGTCGATCGTCGCCTTGTGGTTCTCGCCCATGAAACCCATGCGGCCCATGACGCGGGTGGCCTCCAGCGCGGCGACCTGTCCCTTCTCGGTGCCCGAGAGGTCCATGCAGACGTCGGCGCCCTTGCCGCCGGTCAGCTCGCGGATCTTGGCGACGGCGTCCTCCTTGGTCACGTTGATGCAGACGTCCGCGCCCAGCTCCTTGGCCTTTTCGAGGCGCAGCTCAACCGCATCGCAGGCGATTACGAACGCGCCGCGCGCCTTCGCCGCCAGAACGCCGGCGCCGCCCATCGGGCCGATGCCGAAGATCGCAACGGTGTCGCTGCCGCTGACGCCCATCTTTTTCTGCGCGGCGTAGAGGCCGCCGAACGCGTCGGTCGAGGTTGCGGCCTCCAGGAAGCTCATGCTGTCGGGAATCTTCAGGCAGCACTCCTGCGGGACCACGATATACTCCGCGTCTCCGCCGTCCTGCTGGAAGCCGATGCACTTGAACTCGGGGCACTGCATCACATACCCGGACTGGCAGAACTCGCAGTGGCCGCAGCCCACCGCCAGATAGACCGCGACGCGGTCTCCCGGCGCGACGCTGGAAACGCTGCCGCCCACCGCCTCGACGACGCCCGCCGGCTCGTGGCCGGGGATATAGGGGGATTCCTTCGTGTCGTGGTAGAGATTCATATCGCTGCGGCAGATGCACGAAGCCTTGACCTTGACCAGCACCTCGTTCTCCTTCGGAGCGGGGATATCATATTCCCGGATCTCCAGTTTGCCGTTGCCGAGAAATGCGACGCCTTTCATTTTGCCCATGACAATACCTCCATTTTTATTTTGTTGAATTTAAAGCAGTCCATAGACCACGTTGCGAATCCTCGGGTGGCAGTACCCCTCCCGGTTGCCCGGCAGCAGCTGGTGCATATAGCAGATCGACAGCCGTTCCTCCGGGTCGGCCAGAAGCAGCGTTCCCGCCGCGCCCGCCCAGCTGAACTCCCCGGGCGTGCCCGCGGTGTTCGCCTCCGCCAGGTTCATCAGCGTTTTGACGCCGAGCCCGTAGCCATAGCCGGACATGAACTCCCATCCGTTTTTATGCGTGTCCCGGAAGTCCTTCAGCGCCTCCGGGCAGAGCTGGTTCTGCCGCATCAGGTCGATCGTCTTGCGCCCCAGGATGCGGACGCCCCGGTAGGTTCCGCCCATCGCGAGCATCTCCCCGAATTTTGAAAAGTCGCCCAGCGTGGAGAGGAGCCCCGCGCCGCCGCTTTCCAGCTGATAGGTCGGACGGAATTTAAATTCCTCCTCCCGGTTGGGGACCCTGGCGCCGTTTTCATACCGGTAGAGAACGGCAAGCCGCTCCTCCTGGTCCGGCCGCAGGAAGAAGGAGGTGTCCTTCATCCCCAGGGGGGTAAAGAATTCGTCCGTGAGGTATTCGCTGAATTTCTTGCCCGAGACCACCTCGATGACCGCCGCCAGCACGTCGTGGCTGACGCCGTAGTTCCAGCCGGCGCCCGGCTCGAACCGCAGCGGCACCCTCGAGGCGCGGCGGGCGAACTCCCTCAGGGGCATGCCGTCGCGGTTCACGTCGGTGATTATCGCCTTGACCGCCCGCTGGGTGGTGTTCAGGTCCCCATCGTAGGTGAGCCCCGAGGTCATCGTAACCAAATGCTTGAGACGCATGGGACTCCGCGCCGGGCGCAGACTCTCCATGTTGTTCCCCGTGTAGTGGCACACCAGCGAATCCTTAAACTCCGGAAGGTACTCGGACACCGGGTCGTCCAGCTGCACCAGCCCCCGTTCCAGCAGCAGCATAAACGCGGCGGCCGTCACAACCTTTGTGCAGGAGTAGGTGCGGTAAAGCGTGTCGGGACCGACCGGCCGGCCCGACTCGGCGTCCGCGCAGCCGCAGTAGCCCTCAAAGAGGCTCTCTCCATCCTTTGTCACCGACAGGGCGCACCCCGACGGTCCCGCGTCCATGGAGACAAACTGCTCCAAAAGCTTTTGCAGATTTGAAAAGCGATCCATTGCGCGCTCCTTTCCTCCGAAAACCGTCTCAAACAGCCAGCGTGCGGGTATAGGCCGCGGCAACCTCCCCGACCGCCTGCTCAAGCGGCATGGCGGCCAGGCGCCGCACCGGATCGCCGAGCGGCTCGCAGAGCACCGGCCCGTCGTATCCGTTTTGGGCGAAGAGGCCCACGATCTTTTTCGCGTCGATGACGCCCGTCGTCATCGGCATGGCGCGCACAAAGTCCTGCTGCGCGTCCCGCGCCACCCCGGCGATGCCGTCGTCGAGGTGGATGCAGAGCATCCTGTCGGTGTTCTGCGCCGCGAAGTAGACGTCGTCCCACCGGCCGCTGCCGCAGTACCAGTGATAGACGTCGAAGAGGAAGCCGATCTCCCTGCTGACCGCGCCCGCGATGGCCAGCACGCCCGCGATCGTATGTACGAAAAGATGCTTGTAGCTGTCGCGGATCGGCTTGGGGCCCAAAAACTCCAGGCCGTAGAACATCTCATGATCCTTCAGGACCTGGTGGACCTTCTCCATCCTGCGGACATGCCACTCGAAGTTTTCGTCGAACTCCCGCGTGTCGCTGCCCGACCAAATGTGGTTGTAGGAGCGCGTCAGGCCGATCCTGCCGCAGATGTCGCACCATCTCTTGAGGCGGTCAAGCCCCTTTTCAAACAGCGCGTCGTCCACCTGCTTGGCATAGAAGTCCTCCGCGAACGGCAGCGTTCCCCATTTGAGGCCGTAGTCCTTCATCATTTTGTCCGCTTCAATCGCCCGTCCCCCGTCGTCGAGCATCTCCGGGGAGATCGCCACGCCGCCGATTCCGTGCTTTGCAACCAGCGGAATGATCTCCTCGTAGGGGGTCTTCAGTCCCAGCATGACCGGGTCAAAAATCGTATACATAATCGTCCTCCCGTTTATGGATTTCAGCGTCTCCGTTTGACATTGCCCAGCGCCGTCGCCACGATGATAACCGTGCCGCGCACCATCATCTGCTGGCTGACGCTCATGCCCGCGATGACCAGGCCGTTGTCCACCATGCCCATGAGCAGCGCGCCGAAGAGCGCCCCGACGATGGAGGCCGCGCCTCCGTTCATGTTCGCGCCGCCGAGTACGGCCGCCGCGATGATGTTCATCTCGACGCCTTCGCCGTAGGCGTAATGCGCGGCCTCGAGGCGGCCCGCGTACATCAGGCCCGCAAAGGCGGCCAGCAGGCCGGTCATCAGCATCGCCTGCTTCTTGACCCGGTTCACGTTGATGCCGGAGTACTGGGCGGCCATCTGGTTGCCGCCGACTGCCAGCACCCGTTTGCCGAAGGAGGTTTTATTCAGAAGTATGTACATCACGACCAGGAAGACAAGGCTCCAGATGATGAGCACCGGTATTCCGAACAGCGTGCCGTTTCCAAAGACCCGGTTGAAGGATTTGCTGATGACCGGGACCGCGCTGTTATCGGCAATCCACATGGCCGTGCCCTTGATGATAATCTGCATGCCGATCGTGATCAGGAAGGCCGGCAGGCCGGTATAGACCAGCAGGTTTCCGTTGATCGTACCGATCACGAAGCCGACCGCCAAAGCTCCGATGACGCCCAGCACCACGCTTCCGGTCTCCCGGATGATGATGGCGGCGACCAGCCCGGAGAGCGCGGCATTCGGTCCGACTGTCAGGTCGATCTGGCCGCAGCCGATGACGAAGCACATGGCATAGGCCATGACCGCGACCATCGAGGTCTGCTTGACCACGTTGGTCAGGTTGCGCGGCGTCAGGAAGCCTTTGCCCTGGAAGAGGACCGCAAAGATGATGAACGCCGCCACAAAGGCGATATAGACGATATACTTCTGAATGGTAAAATCCTTTTTAAACTTCTCAATGCTGGATCGCATTCTGAAGGACCTCCTCTGATGCAATTTCTGCGTGGGTGAATTCCTCGATGAACGTTCCCTTTTTGATGATCAGGATCCGGTCGCAGACCGACATCAGCTCGGCCATTTCCGAGGAGACAAAGATCGCGCCGTTTCCCTGGTTTGCAAACGAGCGGATAATGCTGATCAATTCCTTTTTGGCCCCGATATCCACTCCCGCCGTCGGCTCGTCCAGAAGGAGGATTTTCATATCGGATTTCAGCCATTTCGCAATGACGATCTTCTGCTGATTTCCTCCCGAAAGCTGGGCGACGATCTTGTCGATCGAATCGGTTTTGATGTTCAGGTCCTCGATCGCTTCGTTGGTTACGCCGGCAATTTTGCCCTCGTCAAGCAACGGTCCCCTGTTCAGCTTGTTCAGGAAGGGAATGGTCAAATTGTCCTTAACGGAATGCATCAATACCAGGCCATGCGTCCTGCGGTCCTCCGGGACCAGCCCGATGCCCGCTTTGATCCCGTCGTTCACCGAGTTGATCCGCACCGGCTTGCCCTCGATTCGGATACTGCCCGATCTCAGCCTGCGGATTCCGAAAATGGTTTCCAGGATTTCCGAGCGCCCGCTGCTGAGCAGCCCCGCGATCCCGAGCACCTCCCCCTTATGGAGCGACAGGTTCACATGCTCGATCCAGTCGTTGACCGTCACATCCTGCAGCTCGAGCAGGGGTTCCTCGCCAAACTCGTGGTCCGGCGGCAGCCATTCGAACGAGGCGCTTTTGCTGCCCATCATGTTGGAGATAATCGCCTCCAGAGACAGCTCCTCCTTCTCCAGATGCGCAACGCGGCATCCGTCGCGCAGGATCGTCACGTCGTCGGCGATCTCAATGATTTCGTTCATGCGGTGCGAGATGTAGACGATTGAGATCCCCTGGCTCTGGAGGTTTCGGATGATGCCGAACAGCTTGACGACCTCGCTGTGGGTCAGCGAAGCGGTCGGCTCATCCATGACCAGAATCCGCGTGTTCCGCGCCAGCGCCTTGGTGATCTCCACCATCTGCTTCTGTCCCACGCTCAGGCTCGCGAGCGTTGCGTCGGGGTCGACCTTCACGTCGAGCTTTTCCAGAAGCTCTACCGCCTTCTGCCGCATCGCGCGGCGGTCGAGGAACTGGCCTCTTTTGATCTCGTTGTTCAAGAAAATGTTTTCGGTCACGCTCAGCGTCGGGACCCCGCTCATTTCCTGAAAGATCATGCTGATGCCGTTCGCCACGGCGTCGCCGTAGCTCTTCAGCTGGACCGGCTGGCCGTTCAGGATGATTTCTCCGTCGTCTTTTGTATAGACGCCGGTGAGGATCTTCATCAGCGTGCTTTTTCCGGCTCCGTTCCCGCCCACCAGCGCGTGCACCTTGCCCGCCTGGACGGAGAAATCCACGTTTACCAGCGCCGGAACGCCATAGAAGGATTTACAGATTCCCTTTAGCTCCAATAGATTGTTTTCCATTCGTTCGTCACCCTTCTCCTGTTCAAGCGGATGCCGTCCGCACGTTTACCGGTAGCCGCCGGCCCATACCTTCTCCTTCATGAACGCCACCGAAGCGGGAAAATCCGCCTCGTCCTTGATGCCATGCAGGATCATCGGGCCCTCGTAGCCGCAGGCGCGCAGCCGCTCCAAAAAGTAGTCGTAATCCACAATCCCGCGGCCCGGCGCGGTGCACGAGACGCCCGGCCCCTCTTTGATGTCCTTGCCGTGTGCCAGGATGATGTCCTTCTCCAGATAGTCGAAGGCCTCCTTGATCGTCTCCCGCACATACTGCCGGTAGGCCCTGCCTGGACCGAAGAGGTTCGCGCAGTCCATGATGATCTTGAGCCGCGGCGAACCGAAATGGTCCAGCAGGCGCCGGGAGGTCCGCGGCGAGTTCGTGCTGGTGCCTGGCTCCGTTTCCACGCCTAGGAACAAGTTGTACCGTCCCGCGATCTTCAGCAGTGCCTCCGTCGTGTCCAGCAGGTCGGAAAACGCCTCCTCCGTCGTGCTGTCCGGGTGGAACGCCCACATGTTGTCCGGATCGCGCGAACCGGTGCAGAGGGTGATCAGGTTGCAGCCCATCGGCTCGCAGGCCTGCGCGATCTGCTCAAAGCGCCGGATTCCCTCCTTGCGCACCGCTTTGTCCGGATGGATCATGTTGAAGGTCCCGTTGACCGCCCGGATGACGACGCCGTTGTGATCGGCCGCGTCGTGTATCCGCTGGACAAGCGCGTCGTCGATCCGTTCCGGTATCTGCACCCCGCAGGCGGACACAAAGTCGAACTGCACTTCGCCGAATCCATATCCCCGGACCGCCTGGAAGAGCTCCTCCACCGTTGGCCTTACGATCTCCTCCGTGTACATTCCCAGCTTCATTCTGATTCCTCCCGCCGGCCCCGAAGAGCCTGATTCCGTCCTGTATATGCCTCTGCGGAATGGCCGCACATCCGCGCCGCCATTTCGATTGCATCCAGCATGCTTTCCGGGTTTGCCCGGCCCTGTCCCGCGCGGTCAAATGCCGTTCCGTGGTCGACCGAGGTACGGATGAACGGCAGTCCGACCGTGGTGTTGACGCCGCTGACCGACTCGTATTCCTTCGTGACCGGGTCCATCCGGAAGCCCATCAGCTTTGCCGGGATGTGGCCCTGGTCGTGGTACATTGCGACCACCACGTCGTAGAGTCCGGAAACGGCCTTGGTGAACACCGTGTCGGGCGGGAGCGGGCCGTCCACGTCCAGCCCCGCCGCCGCGCAGCGCCTGACCGCCGGAATGATCACGTCCGCCTCCTCGGTACCGAACAGGCCGTTTTCCGAGCAGTGGGGATTGAGCCCCGCCACCGCGATGCGCGGCCTTGCGATTCCCATGCGGCGCATCACCTGGTCCGCCAGGCGGACGACCTCCTCGACCCGTTCCCGCGTGATCAGCTCGCACGCGCGCCGCATGGATACGTGGGTCGTCGCGTGGATGACCCGCAGCGCCGGGGTGGTGAGCAGCATGGCGTAGGATTTCGTTCCGGACAGCTCCGCAAATATTTCGGTGTGGCCCGCATAGGCGTAACCCGCCAGGTGCAGCGCCTCCTTGTTGATCGGCCCGGTCACCACCGCGTCCGCCTGTCCGCACAGCGCCAGATCGATCGCGCGTTTTATGTACTGGAAGGCGGCCTCCCCGGCCGCAGCCGAGACGGTCCCATATTTCCAGGAACCGTATGCCGGCACGCCCAGATTGAGCAGATTGAGCGTCCCGGGCGTCGGATCCGCCCCGGCGAACCCTTCGACCTCCCGGATGGGAAGCGAAAGTCCGCAGAAAGACATCGCGTCCTCAACCGCACGGCGCTCCCCGATCAAGACCGGCAGGCAGCATTCCGCGGGCTTTCCCGAGGCGATCGCCTTAACCGCCGTCTCCGCTCCGATCCCGGCAGGGTCTCCCATTGTGATTGCAATCCGCGGCAGATGCATGCCGAATCCCCCCAGATAGAATATTGTCTAAGATCATTTCACAAACGCATCCATTTCTTGTTCATGTTTATCCTAGCACAAGGTTTTCGTTCTGACAATACTCTTTTGGTTTAATTATGAAACATTTTTCATATCATTTTAACTTTATGTCTCAATTATTACTGAAATAAAAGTAAAAATTGATCTTTAAATGCAATAATAAATCGATTATTTTTAAAATTTCCCCTTTTTAAAATTCAAAACGATGAATAATGTTTTATATTGAAACACATCAAATATTGACCTCGCCGATTGCCGGGCTTATAATGATCATAGCGAAAGGAAAGTGAGGGATGCTCAATGAAGGGATTGATTAAGGAAGCCCCCGGCAGCGGAGCCCGCTACCGCCAGGACCTTCCGGTACCGGAAGCCGGGGCGGGCGAGGTCCTCGTCAAGGTCGGGGCCGCCGCCATCTGCGGGACCGATATGCACATCCTGGACTGGACCCCCTACGCGCAGGAGCGCGTCCGTCCCCCAATGGTCTTCGGGCACGAGTTCGCGGGCACCATTGTAAAGACCGGGGAGGGCGTTCGCCGCTTTTCCGTTGGCGACCGGGTCGCCGGGGAAACGCATATCCCCTGCAACGACTGCGTACAGTGCCGTACCGGGAACGCCCACATCTGTGAACATATGAAAATCATCGGCGTGCACGTCCCGGGCTGCTTTGCCGAATACATCGCGGTTCCGGAGGACTGCCTGTGGCGTCTGGACGACTCGATCAACGACCAGGCGGGCGCCCTGCTTGAACCGATGGGCGTGGCCGTGCACGGGCTCTGCTCCGGGGAGGTCGCCGGCCTCGACGTTCTCATCCTCGGCTGCGGTCCAATCGGGCTCTTCGCCGTGGCGGCGGCGCGCGCGCTGGGTGCGCGCCGGGTTTTCGCGCTCGACCTCGCGCCGGAAAAGCTTGACCTCGCCGCGTGGCTGGGGGCGGACCGGATCATCGACGGAGGGAAGGAGTCCTTCACCGACGTGGTGCTCTCCCTGACGGGCGGCGCCGGCGCGGATGTCATCGTCGACTATACCGGCAGCGCCTCCGTCGTTTCCGAGGCGTTCCGGGCGCTGAAAAAGGGCGGGCGCTTCACCCTCGTGGGACTTATGAACCGTCCGCTCTCGGTCGACGCAAACGACGCCATTATCTATAAGGAGGCCCGCGTCAACGGCGTGACCGGACGGCTGATGTACCGCACCTGGTATGACGGTGTCTCCCTGATCAGCAGCGGCCGGGTGGACCCCCTGCAGATCGTGGGAGGCATCTATCCTCTTTCCCGGTACGAGGAGGCCTTTTCCGCCCTGAAGGCGGGGAAAGCCGGAAAAATGCTGCTGATACCGTGACCCATTATTTTTCAAGTGTGATATAATGGCCCTACAATATTTGGAAGGGGACGACATCACATGATCAAAATTCTTGTTGTTGCACCTTACGAGGGCTTGAAAACGCTTTTTTCCGCGCTGGCGCCCGAATATCCCGAATACGAAATCCGCATCGAGGAGAGCAACCTGGAAGCGGGCGTTCCGCTTGCGCGGAAGGCGGTTGAGGACGGTTTCGACGTGATCCTTTCGCGCGGCGGTACGGCGGACCTGATTGCCGCACAGGACCTCATCCCCGTCGTGAAAATTGACGTCTCCGGATTTGACATCCTCCGCTCGATCACCATCGCGCAAAACGTCGCGGGGAAGAAAGCCGTCGTCGGCTTTTCCTCCGTCACCCACGGATACAGCTCCATCTGCCGGCTTTTGGGCAGCGACATCGACATCTACACCGTGGACAGCCAGGAGCAGGTGCTCCCCATTCTTACCCGTCTGCGGGAGGAGCAGGTGGAGCTGGTGATCGGCGACGTGATCACCACACAGCTCGCCAAGAGCCTCGGCATGAACGGCATGCTGATCACCTCGGGCGAGGAGAGCATCCGCAGCGCGATGGAGCAGGTCGGTTATCTGGAAAATTACATCCGCCTCTACCAGCGCAAATCCCAGGCGCTCCAGCAGGCGTTTAAGGGGGCGGACCTGTCGGTCCGACTTTTTGACGGGCATGGATGCGAGCTTTACTCCTACGGGGAATTCGGTTCGGACTTCCCGGACCTGTCGGGATACCTCGCGGGACAGATTTCCCGCGTCCCGGCCTCGGGTTCCCTGCAGCTGGTGGTGCGCGGCGAGGCGGGCGACGCCTGCCAGGTCGAGGGGTCGCGGGTCGCGGTAGAAGAGGGGCAGGAGTATATCCTCTTTACCCTCCGCAGGGCACAGCCCCTGCCCGAAGGGGTCCGCGGGCTCTCGGTCAAAAACGCGGACGAACTCCCCGTCGTCTCCTACAATATGTGCAGCAGCCGCAACGAAGAGTACCAGCAGACGGTGGAAAAAATCCGCCTGCTCTCCCACACCCCGTCCAACCTTCTGCTGGAGGGGGAATTCGGGACGGGCAAGGACCGTCTGGCGCTGCTGGTCTACCAGGACAACAACACCTCTCCCCTGCTCGCCGTCGACTGCATGGCCGCCGACGAACAGACCATGGAGCAGCTCTTTTCAGAGCGGTATTTTGTCGGGGGGCAGCGCCCGCTTGTCCTGTGGGAGCACCTGGACACGCTCGGGGAGGCCGCCCAGCGGGCCCTGCGGGCCCTTTCGGAGCAGCTTGCGCGCTTCCGCCATATCGCCACCACCGAGCACAACCTGCAGGACCTCTGCGCGGTCGGCCGCTTCGATCCGGCGCTGTACCAGGCGTTCGCCTTTTCGCACGTCTGGATCCCGCCGCTCCGGCAGCGCAGGGAGGATCTCGAAAGCATCGTCACCATCCTGATCAGCCAGGAGAACGAACAGCTTGGAAAACAGGTGGTGGGGGTTTCAAGGGAGGCGCTGGAGCGTATCCACTCTTATGAATGGTACGGCAATATCGATCAGCTGGAAAAGGTCCTGCACCAGGCCATGCTGCTTACGCAGGGGCCCTACATTTCCGCTCAGGTGATTTCACCCCTGCTTTCCACCGAGGAGAAGAGCAACAACATTTACGGCATCCTTCCCAACATGACGCTGGAGGATATTGAAAAGGAAATCATCCTCTTCGTACTGCGGGAGGAAAATATGAACCAGGTGCAGGCGGCGCGGCGGCTCGGCATCAGCCGTACCACCCTCTGGAGGAAGCTCCGGTAGCGTCTGCGCCCACAAGAGATGAGGGAGACTGCTTGAGCAAACTATTGATTATTGCCGACGATCTCACCGGCGCGATGGATACCGGCGTCCAGTTTTCCAAGCTGGGAATTTCCACACTGGTAACGATAAAGTTGGATTCCTGGACCCCCGATGCGCTCCGGCACGAGGTGCTGGTCGTGGATACGGAAAGCCGCCACGACAGCCTGCAGGCCGCCTACGAGAATATCCGGCGGATCGCCGAATGGGCGCGGAACGCGGGGATCCCCTACCTCTATAAGAAAACCGACTCCACGCTGCGCGGAAACGTCGGCAGCGAACTGGCCGCCGCGATGGACGGGTTCGGCAGCCCGACGCTCTGTTTCGCCCCCGCATATCCCTCCCAGAGCCGGACCACCCGCCACGGGGTCATGTACGTGGATCGAGAGCCGCTGACCCGCAGCGTCTTCTTCGACGATCCCTTCTCCCCCATCGTTTCGAGCTGGATTCCCGACATCCTGCGTTCCCAGACGTCAAAGCCCGCCCTCGTGGTGGAGAGCGGGCAGCTCGACGCGCTCGACCTCTCCCGCCAGGAGGAGGGAAGCATCCTCGTGTTCGACGCGGAAAGCGACACCGATTTCGACCGCATCGCCGCGATGCTCAAGCGCCAGCCGCAGGCCAGAACGGTGCTGGCCGGCAGCGCGGGGCTGGCCCGTACGCTGCCGGATCTCATCCCCTTCAGGTACGACGCCCCGCCCCGCCCCGCGGCCCCCGGACGGGTTCTGGTCGTCTGCGGGAGCCTCAACGCGGTCTCGCGGCGGCAGATCGCGCGCGCGGAGAGCGAAGGCGTCCCAAGCATTGAAATCGACAAGCGGCTGCTGTTCGCCTCCAGTGGGGACGCGCGGCAGAAAAACGAGGAGCAGTTCGACTGCGCGCGGACGATGCTCCGCCGCGGCCCCGCGCTCATATTGAAGCACAAGCCGCTCTACCTGCGGGACGCTCCGGGGATAAAGACGGTCAAGCTGCCCCGCACGGAGGGCTCGCCGCCCTTCAACATCGCGATCGCCGTCCAGACCGGCGCGTTCGTGGCCCGGCTGGCGGCCGAAACGGACGTCGACCTGCTGCTGATCGTGGGCGGGGACACCCTCTTCGGCATCCTGCACAGCCTGCACGTGCGGGAGATTCTCCCGCAGGAGGAGATCCTCCCCGGCATCGTACATTCGGTCGTCTCCCATGGCGGCCAGGAGCTCTCCTTCATCACCAAGGCGGGCGGATTCGGAAGCGAGGACACCATCCTCAACCTGATCCGCTCCTGTGTCAAACGAGACGACGTCTCCAACTATTAACGGAGGGATTAGCATGTCGGAAGCAAAGCCCGTCTCAGTCGCCGTCCTCCACACGACGCCCGCCACCATTCCCCTGCTCAAGCGTAAAATCGCCGAGGAGCTCCCGGAGGCGGCGGTCGTCAATTTCCTCGACGACTCCATCCTGCCGATGCTGCGGGAGGACCCCGGCTGCATCGGGGAATGTTTTGAAAAGCTGCTGTGCATGGCGAAATTCGCCGAGCGGCAGAACTGCGCGGCCGTTCTCTGCGCCTGCTCCTCGGTCGGGGAGTTCTGCGAATTCGCGCGCGGCAGCCTGCGCGTCCCGCTGGTGAGAATCGACGGCGCCGTGACCGATGAAATCGGCCGGCAGGGCAAGCGCATGCTGGCGCTGGCCACCCTCGAGACCACCCTCGGCCCCTCCGCGGCCCTGCTGCGGAAAAAATGCGCGCCCGACGCCGAGGTCGACGCCCTCTGCCTGACCGAGGCGTACAAACGAAACCTCGCCGGGGACAAGGCCGGGCACGACCGGCTGATCGCCGAAACGATCGAGCGGAAAGGGGCCGGCTACGACTGCATCTTTCTCGCCCAGGCGTCGATGTCCGACGCGGCCGGCCTGGTGAGTCCCGGCCTACGCGGACGCATCCACACCAGCATCGGGCCGGCGGTCGCGGAGCTTGCCCGGATTATCAGAAAAAAACAATAGTCAAAGGAGACGTTATCCATGCTGCTGACTGAAGTCGTCAAAAACACCCGCACCGGGCACTATGCCGTCGGATCCTTTTCCCCGCGCTATCTGCGCGCGATCCGGCCCGTTCTGCTGGCGGCGCAGGCCAAAAACTCCCCCATCATCGTACAGGTTTCCCAGCGGGAGCTGGGCCGCTACCACGCGACGCCCGCCCAGTTCGCTGAACGCCACCGCGCGCTGTTAAAGGAGCTTGCCATCTCGGTGCCCGTCACGCTCCACCTCGACCACACGAAGGACTTCGCCTTTATCAAGGATGCGATCGAGCAGGGCTTTGAATCGGTGATGATCGACGCGTCGGAGCTTCCGCTCGAGGAGAATATTTCCATTACCCGCGAGGTGGTGGAATACGCCCACCAGAGGGGCGCAAACGTGGAAGCGGAGCTCGGGAAGATCGCCTCCAACGACCAGATCGAGACGGACGGGGACGACAGCGAGCTCTACACCGACCCGCGCGAGGCGGGATACTTCGTGGAAAAGACCGGCGTGGACGCCCTTGCGATTTCGGTGGGCACCGCCCACGGCGCCTACATCGCCAAAAAGCCCCGCGTCGACACCGGGCGCATCCGTGAGATCCGGGCGTATACCGACATACCGCTCGTGCTGCACGGCGCGTCGGGCGTCCCTGCGGAGATGATCCACCGGGCGACCGAGCTCGACTGCGGCGGCGTGAGCAAGGTGAACATCGCCACCGACCTGGAAACGGCCTTCCTGAAATCCCTCGGGCTCGACCACCCGCTGACCAACGAGACGGTGGGGGACTGCGCGCCCGACGCGCTGGAACGCGCGTGGAACGCCGTGCAGGAGACGGTTGAAATCAAAATCCGCGACTTTGTCAGAAGTGAAAACAAGGCCTGGTAACGGCCTGATTTGAAAGGAGGGCGCCCCCCGGGACGGGCGGCGCGCGGAAATCATGAAAGAGCAGTTTGCAAAACGGTACCATATCCGCCTTGGCCTCGCCCCCACCAGAAGGGCGACCTTCAGCGACACCGCCTTCCGCCTCGACGAGGCGCAGAAGGCCAAGCAGGCCATCCAGCAAAAGCTGCGCGATATGGGCGTGGATTTCGTCGACATCGAGTTTCTCAACGAGGAGGGGCTCCTCTACGCGGGCGGAGACGCCAAAAAGGTCGCCGATTACTTTGCGGAAAAGGAGATCGACGCGCTCTTCCTCCCGCACGTCAACTTCGGCTGCGAGGAGGCGGTCAGCCGCCTTGCGGCGCTCGTGAAAAAGCCGGTGCTGCTCTGGGCCCCGCGCGACGAGGCGCCCCAGCCCGAGGGCTACCGCTACCGGGACGCGCAGTGCGGACTTTTCGCGACCAGCAAGGTGCTGATGCGGTTCGGCGTCCCGTTCACCTACCTCACCAACTGCCGGACCGAAGAGCCCGCCTTTGAAAACGGGGTCCGCAATTTTCTTGCGGCAGCCGGCGTCGTCAAGGCCATGCGCTCCCCGCGCATCGGCCAGATCAGCGTGCGCCCCGCCGCCTTCTGGTCGGTCAAGAGTAACGAGGCGGAGCTGTTGGAACGGTTCGGCGTGCAGGTGGTTCCCATCACGCTCGTCGAGCTCCAGCGCCGGTTCGATTCGCTGCTCAAATCGCGCGGCCCCGCGTTCGTCGAGGAGCTGGCGCGCATCCGCGCCAAGGCCCGCACGATCGCGATCGACGACGAGGCCGTCGACCGCGTCTGCGCCATGAAGCTGGCGATCCAGCTCTGGGCCGAGGAGGAGGGGCTCTGCGCGGCCGCCACCCAGTGCTGGGCGCCGTTTACCGACATCTCCGGCATCGCCCCCTGCTACCTGATGGGCGACAGCACCGACGACGGTTTCCCGATCGCCTGTGAAAACGACATCCACGGCGCCATCACCTCCGTCATGGCGCTTGGCGCAAACCATGCGGCCGAACCGCCCTTCTTCGCCGACCTGACCATACGCCACCCCACCAACGACAACGCCGAGCTGCTCTGGCACTGCGGCGTCTTCCCCCCGAGCCTCGCCAACGAAAAAGGCGTCACGATCGGCTGCCACCAGGGCAAGGGCTATAAGGGCGCGGGCCAGTTCGAGCTCAAGCGCGGCGACATCACCCTCACCCGCTTCGACGCGCTGCGCGGGGATTACTCGCTTTTGATCGGCGAGGGCCAGGCTGTCGACGGCCCCTACAGCAAGGGCGCGTATGTCTGGGCGCAGTTCCCCGACTGGCCGCGGCTGGAGCACCGGTTCATCTACGGCCCCTACATCCATCACTGCACCGGGCTTTACGGAAAATACGGCCACGTCCTCATGGAGGCCTGCAAATATCTCGACGGCGTCCGCGCCGACGTGGTGGACCCCTGCGCGGAAGAGCTTTCCGCGCGGCTTCGCTGAGGAGGGCCGGTATGAGCCAGATGGTAAAATCGGACTTCGGCCTGCTGCCGGATGGAAGCAGGGCCGCGCTCTACACCCTTACCAACGATGCCGGCGCCTCGGTTTCGCTCAGCGACTTCGGCGCGCGCCTGGTCTCCTGCCGCGTCCCCGGACGGGACGGGACCATCCGGGACGTCGTGCTCGGCTTCGACTGCTCCGCGGACTACCTCGAGCGGGGGAAATATTTCGGCGCCTCCTGCGGGCGCTACGCCAACCGGCTGCGGGGCGCGCGCTTTTCCCTGAACGGCGAAACCTGCCCGCTCGCCGCCAACAACGGCGCCAACGCCCTGCACGGGGGCCTCTGCGGCTTCAACACGAAGCTCTGGGAGGCGCGTGAAACGGAGTGCGGCATGCAGTTCCGCTATGTCAGCCCGGACGGGGAGGAGGGATATCCCGGCACGCTGGACACAACGGTGACCTACCGGTTCACCGCCCAAAACGAGCTGGAGATCTCCTACCGCGCCGTCTGCGACCGGGATACCATCCTGAACCTCACCAACCACGCATTCTTCAACCTCGCGGGGCATGACGCCGGCGACGTCTGCGGCCAGCTTCTGGAGCTGGGGGCGGAATTCTACACGCCGGTCGACGATCAGGTCGTCCCCACCGGGGAAATCCTTTCGGTGCGCGGCACGCCCTTTGATTTTCTCACCCCCAAGCCCATCGGCCGCGACCTGGCCTCCGGGCACCGGCAGCTCCTGTTCGCCCACGACGGGTACGACCACAACTTCGTGCTCAAAAAGGCGGAGCGCGGTGCGCTCTCGCTCGCGGCATCGGTCACCGACCCGGCCAGCGGGCGGAGGATGCGGGTTTTCACCACCGAGCCGGGCATCCAGTTCTACAGCGGCAACACCTTCCGGGACGTTTTGGGGCGCGGCGGCGCGGTCTATGGCCAGTACGCGGGCTTCGCGCTGGAAACCCAGCACTTCCCCAACGCGATGGAGCTTACCCACTTCCCGACCCCCGTCCTGCGGGCGGGCGAGGAATATACCCAGCGGACCATCTATCAATTTTCCGTGGACGGGGAGGCTTGACCATGCGCCGCGTCGTCTATCAAAAACCGGGGATCGCTCTGGTCGACGCGCCCGAGCCCCGGCTGACCCGTCCCGACGAGGTCAAGGTCAAAATTTCCTATTGCGGCGTCTGTGGATCTGATCTGCACACCGCTCGCGGGGATTACGACTTCCGGGAACAGCCCGGTTCCCCCATTGGGCACGAGTCCTCCGGCGTGGTCGCCGAGCTGGGGGACGCGGCGGCGGCCTCCGGGCTCCGGGTCGGGGACCGGGTCGCCGTCTATTTCAACCACTACTGCGGAACCTGCCATTACTGCCGAAACGGCCGGGAAAACCTCTGCGTCAACCGGGCGGCGCGGCAGGACCACATGAGCGATTACATCCTTGCCAACGTGCGGCAGGTCCATCGTCTCCCCGATTCGCTCGACCTGCTGCGCGCCTCCATGGCGGAGCCGGTGTCGGTCTGCCTGCACGGCATTGACCTGTGCCGCATCCGCCCCGGCGACACCGCTGCCATCTCCGGAGGAGGCAGCATCGGCCTGCTGATGCTGCAGCTCGTCCGCCTTTCGGGCGCGGCGCGCCTTACCGTCGTCGAGCCGAATCCCGAACGCCGCCAGATGGCGCTCCGGATGGGGGCGGATTATGTGATCGATCCCGCCGCCGGGAATCTTTCCGAGACGTGCGCCCAGATCACGGAAGGGCTCGGCTTCGACACGGTCATCGAGTGTTCCGGCTCCATAAAGGCGCTGGAAGCCGCCTACGGCCTGACCGCGCGCGGCGGGACGCTCGCGTGCATGGCGATCTATCTCGGCGGCGCCGACTGGGGGTTCCTCAACGCCTACGACGCCTTTCGCCGGGAGGTGCGCATCGTCGCGGGGGTGTTCCACTCCCCCTACACGATCGCGCGGGGGCTCGAGCTCTGCGGAAGGCTTTCGCTCGAGCCGTTCCTTGAGGCGCTCTATCCGCCCGAACGCTGCGCGGAGGCCTTTTCCGACGCGGCAAACGGGCAATGCCTCAAGGCAGTCATTGATTTTAACGCGTAAAGGAGGCATCGCAATGGAGCCTGTCGGTTTGATCGGGCTTGGCATCATGGGGCGGCCGATGGCGGAAAACCTGCTTTCCCACGGCTTCCCCCTGTTCGTCCATGACGCGGACCCCGCCGCCGTGGACGTTCTCGTCTCCCGCGGGGCCGCAGCCGCTTGCCCGGGTGAAATCGGGGAACACTGCGGGATTGTCGTCCTGATGCTTCCCAATGGGGACGTCTCCCGCGAGGTCCTCTTCGGAGAGGGCGGCGCGGCCGCCTCGCTGCGGGCGGGAAGCCTCGTCGTGGACATGGGGTCGATCACCCCGCAGCAGGCGAAGGCCGCTGCCGAAGAGCTCAAAGCGCGCGGCTGCGGTTACCTTGACGCGCCGGTGAGCGGCGGCGAGCCGGGAGCCGTGGCCGGGACCCTTTCGATTATGGCCGGCGGGAGCGAGCGGGATTTCGCACGCGCGAAGCCGCTCTTCGAGGCCGTCGGAAGCTCGGCGGTCCGCATCGGCGGCGTCGGCTGCGGTAGCACCGCCAAACTGGTCAACCAGGTCGTCGTCAACCTCACCATCGCCGCCGTTTCGGAGGGCTTTGTCCTTGCGGCCGGGGCCGGCGTGGACCCCGGGACCGTTTACCAGGCGATCCGCGGCGGGCTCGCCGCCAGCCGCGTGCTCGACGACAAGCTCCCCAAAATCCTCCGGCGCGATTTTACGCCCGGCGGAAAGCTGTCGATCAACCACAAGGACATCAAAAACGCGCTGGATACCGCCCGTTCCCTCGGCGTCCCGATGCCATTCACCAGCCAGCTCATGGAGGTGATGCAGGCGCTCAAGGCGCACGGACGGATGGGGGACGACCACTGCGGCATCGTCCGTTACTTCGAGGAACTTGCGAACGTGCAGGTCGGCGCGGAAGAACATAGGGAGGACTGCTGAATGGAATATCCAGAATCTCTGCCGGTCACGGTGCTCGACCGGTATCCCAAGGTGGATGAGGCGCGGGTCGACGCCGACCTTGCCGAGGCGCTTGCCGGCCTGGGCCGCAAGATCGTCGTCCTCGACGACGACCCCACCGGCGTCCAGACGGTCCACCACGTCCCCGTTTACACCGACTGGCGTCCGCAGACGCTCCTGGAGGCCTTCTCGGAGGACTGCCCGATGTTTTTCATCCTCACCAATTCCCGCGCCTTCACCGCGGCGGAGACCGGGGGGGTTCACCGGGAGCTGGCCAACCGGATCGCGGACGCCGCCGCGCAAACCGGCCGGGACTTTATCGTCATCAGCCGCAGCGATTCCACGCTGCGCGGCCACTATCCGCTGGAGACCGAGACGCTTCGGGAGGGCCTTGAGGCGCTGACCGAAAAGCGGTTCCAGGGCGAAATCGTCATCCCCTTTTTCCTTGAGGGCGGGCGGTATACCTTTGACAACATCCACTACGTCCGGGAGGGCGACCGTCTGGTGCCCGCCGGGAACACCGAATTCGCGCGGGACAAGAGCTTTGGCTACTCGGCTTCCCATCTCGGCGCGTGGTGCGAGGAAAAAAACCATGGCCGGTTTCCGGCCGGACAAATGCTCTTCCTGTCGGTCGAGGAGCTGCGCGCAATGGATTACGACGCCGTTGCCGAAAAGCTGCTCTCGACGCGCGGCTTCAATAAGATCATCGTAAACGCCGTCGACTATGTGGACGTGAAGCTCTTTGCCGTCGCGCTCGCGCGGGCGATCCGGGCCGGCGGAGAATACCTGATCCGCGGCGCCGCCGCGATCGCCAAGGTGCTGGGAGGGGTTCCCGACCGGCCGCTGCTGCGCGGGGAGGAGCTGACCGACCCCGCCAATCCGAACGGCGGAATCGTTTTGATCGGCTCGCACGTCAACCGTACGACGCGGCAGATGGAACGGCTGCGCGACTGTGCCGCGCCGCTCGAGTGGATCGAATTCAACCAGCACCTGATCCTTTCCCCGGGCGGACTGGCTCCCGAGGTGGAACGGGTTGTCGCGCTGTGCGACAGCGCCGTGCGCGCGGGAAAAACCGCCGTGGTCTACACCCGCCGGGACCGGCTCGATCTCGGCAAGGACGACCCAGAGGGGCAGCTGCGCATCTCGGTGGAAATTTCCAGCGCAGTCACCAGCATCATCCGGAAGATTTCCGCCCGTCCGCGCTTTCTGATCGCCAAGGGCGGCATCACCTCCAGCGACGTGGGCGTCAAGGCGCTCGGCGTCAGGCGCGCGGAGGTCATCGGGCAGGTCGCCCCCGGCGTTCCCGTCTGGATGACCGGTCCCGAGAGCAAATATCCGGGACTGCCCTATGTCATCTTCCCCGGCAACGTCGGAAGCGACGACACGCTGCTGGAAATCGTCAGCCTTCTGGCGGACTGAGCGGCGGCCCGCGGTTATTATATTCCGCGCCGCCCGCCCATGTGATCGAACCCAAATATCCGGGCGCGTTCGAGCAGCTCGTCGACCTGTCCTCCTGTTGGGACGAGCACGCGCTCTTTGAGAACCGGGAGGCGATCATGGCGCTGTCGGCGAAGATCAGCCGCTGCCATGAGCACTGCTGCCGCTTCCTCGGCGCGGCGGGGAGCCTACTTTCCGACACCTATCGCATCGCGCTCGAGGGCACCTCGGTCGGCAAGGTGGTCAAGGCGGCCCGGCGCATCGCGCTCAGCGAGTTCCGGGGCGGTCCCGGCGGCCAGGGCCGCGAATCGGTGCGCTTTCTCTCCTGCGTCACCAACAAGGGGCCCGTCCTCTTCGACGGCACCGCCAAGGCGCTCTGCGACCGCATCTACCTCGTCGAAGACGTCTACGGCGCCGCCTCCCGCCTCTTCCTTTCCGCCCTGCGCAGCCAGGCGCTTGAGGCCGGCTGGGACGTCATTGCCTGCTACTGTCCCCTCTCCCCGTTCGAGAAGCTCGAACACCTGTTCATCCCCGCCCTCCGGCTCGGCTTCATGACCGCCAACGACAACCACCTGCCCGACGTCGAGCCCTACAAGATCGTGCGTTCCAGGCGGTTCACCGACGCCGAGCAGATCCGCGCCCACCGCAAACGCATCACCTTCAACAAAAAGGCCTCCGCGCAGATGCTCGAGCAGGCCGCCCGCCTGCTGGCCGAGGCCAAGGCCCTGCACGACCAGCTCGAGGGCTACTACACCGCGGCCATGGATTTCGCGGCCGTCGACGCCGTCGGCGAACGCACGCTGCAAAAATACGAGCACATTTTCCAGAGCTACGGGCTCTGACACGGGACGCCCCATACCGCAGAACAGGGCCGCCGGCAAACGCCGGGGGCCCTTTGCACGCGCCGTCAAAAAAGGCCGGACCGGCATCAGCCGGTCCGGCCTTTTTTATCCCGCCGCGCGGTCACTCCGTCCCCACCCGCTCCGCGATATGGAACCGGTCGCGCCCCTCGTTTTTGGCGCGGTAGAGCGCCTCGTCCGCCGCCTGATAGAGCGCGGCGTAGCTGTCGCCCGGATGGGAAAGCGCCGCGCCCACGCTGATCGTGATGCGGCCGCCCTCCGCCAGCGGCAGGCCGCGCGCCCCGGAGCAGAGCGCGGCGCACTTGTCGAAGAGGAATTCCCTGTTTTTGATCCGTGTCAGATAGACGAGGAACTCGTCCCCGCCCGGGCGGCCGACGACGTCGTCCGTCCGGAAGCTCGAGCGCAGCAGCCCGGCCATCTGCCCGAGCACCTCGTCCCCCCGCATGTGCCCATAGGTGTCGTTGATCTGCTTGAAATAATCGATGTCGATGAGCAGCAGCGCCCCGAGCTCCCCCTCCCGCATGCGGGAGAGGCTCTCGCGCACGCGGGTCCGGCACGCCTCGGAATTGTAGACGTGGGTCAGGCTGTCGAGCTGGGCCCGCTCCATCAGCTGATCCTTCTCCTGCCGTTCCTCGTCGATCACGTTGATCCTTCCGAGGGCGTAGGCGGGCTCGGCGCCGTCGTAGACCGTCTCCAGCGCGATGCGCAGCCAGTGGGACACGCCGTCGATACATTCGATATGGAGCTCGTGGAAGCCGTCCTCCCGTGAACGGACCACCTTGAGGAATGCCTCCCGCCGCCGCGCCTCCCGCGCGCTTCCGGGCCGCACGGAATAGTCGAAGCGGAGGAGATCGGGCTCGCCGCCGTCCTTGGAGGGGTCTGAGACGAACATCGTGCGGCTGCGGTAGCTGTATTCAAAGAAATACTCGTTTACCAGCGCGTAGACGCGGAAATGCTTTTTCAGCTCCAGCGCCGCCTCCCGGCTGGCCCGGGCGCGCCGCCGCAGGGAGAGCAGCAGGGCCGCGATCACGGCCAGCGAGACGACGACGATGGCCGCCACCGACTCCATCGGGTTGGCCGTCAGGACCGCCCGGAGGGAGAAAGGCTGTTTTTGCAGGGTGTTCTGGTTGATGATCCCCTGGATTTCCGCGCTGGGCAGCGTCAGGACCGCCTTGTTGAGGATCGAAAGCAGCGCCTGCGGCGCGGGTTTGACCACTCCGTAGCAGAGCCTCTGCGGCTCATAGGTCTGGGGGATCAGCTTGAGGTCGCGGAACTGGGGCTGGTTGATGAAATACTGCGCCATATAGGCGTCCACATAGGTGTAGTCCGCCTCCCCGGATTCCACCGCGCGGATGCAGTCGGCCAGCTTGGCGTAGCGGACGACCTGCCCGATCGTCTCCCCGCGGTAGGGGCTCGTGGTCGTCAGGGCCAGCCGCTTGCCCTTGATCGTCTCCTCGCTGTTCTCCTCCTTCATCATCAGTAGGTATTGGGATGAGATGTAGGGGCGCGTCATCGAAAGGTGCCGCTCCCGTGCGAGGTCGTAGTCGTAGGGAACGCCCGCCGCGAGATCGATTTCTCCCTGCTCGGCGAGGCGGTAGAGCTCCTCCGGGGATTCGACGGGCACCATCTCGAACGCAAGGCCCGTCTTTTCCGAAATCAGCCCCAGCAGGTCGACCGCGATGCCGTCGAGCTCCCCCGTCTGTTCATTCGCGTACTGCAGCGGCGGCTGCTCGGTCAGCACCCCCACCCGCAGGGTCCCCGCCGCGCCGACGTACGCCGCCTCCTCGTCGGTCAGCCGGAGGTTCGCGCCGGAGGCGGTAAAGTACTTCTCGTAAAGCCGGTTGGAAAAGGTGGGGTCCGTCTGCTCGACGTTCATGATGGCGGAGTTGAGTTCCTCCATCATCTCCGCGTTTTTCCCCTTGGTGGTGAGGAAATAAAACGGCTTGGGAGCAAACCGCGCGATGACGCGCACCCCCTCCAGATAGTTGAGGCTCGTGTTCAGCAGCACGTCCGCGCGCCCCTCCCGGACCGCCTCGAGCTGCTCGTCGTTGTCGCCGCAGAGGACGTACTCGGGCGTGATCAGGTTCATCGCACAGTAGTCCTCGAGCTCCCGCTGCATCCGGCCGCCCTCTGACGCCACCGCCACCCGGACGGTCTGCTGCACCTGGGAGTTGATGACGACCTCCTGCACATCATACGGCACCTGCAGCACCGTTTCGACCACGCCGTAGTTGTGACTGGCGTAATCGAACTGCTCCCCCGTCTCCTCCGTGTAGAGCATCGCGCCCATCAGGTCGATCTCGCCCTCCCGCAGCATCTCCATCAGCGCGATCAGGCTCTCGTCCACCGTCCCCGGCGCCTGGACGAATTCATAGTCCCATCCGGTGTACTGCGCGATCTCCTCCAGGTATTCATAGGTATAGCCGCTGTAATTCCCATACTCGTCAAAGCCGGTCAGCCCGGCCTGAATGGGATAGGCGACCCGCACGACGCGGCCCTCCTGCCCGGCGGCCGCGGCGGGAAGCGATCCGCCGCCGGCAAGCGCCGCCGCAATCAGCAGAAGACCGATCCATTTTTTCAGCATACGATCACTCGATTCCGTTTTTCGGGCTTTTCCGCCCGGTCGCAGAACAGGCCGCCTTGGGGGCGGGAAACTTTTCTTATGACTTATTATACCGGATTTCCGGCGCCGCGGCAAGGAATCCGAAAAAAACAACGACTTTTTGCCCATTTTGCCAGAAAAAGGCCGCGGAGGTTTTCTCTTTTGGCGGGAGCGCACAGCTCCGGAAATTTCCGGGAAGTTCTCCATCATTCACAGCGTATTCACAGATTTTTGCCCTGTCCAACACATTCCCGACATATGATGGGGCGGTAAAAGCCGAAAAGATACGGCTGACTCTGTCAAATCAGCGCCGGCTCCGGCCGGGGATAGGAGTGGGAAGCATGAAAAAATTCCTTAGCAAAAAGAATATCGCGTCGGCCGTCCTCGTCGTCGCGCTGGCCGCGGCGGCGGTCTCCACCGTCGTGCTGGCGGCGGGCGGGGGCCCCGGCGGGGGCGGCCCCGGCGGCATGGGCGGAAACCTCGGCGAAATCGAAATGAGCGAGAGCGTCATCAGCGTCAAGCTCACCTCCCCCGCCGTCGGGAGCCTTACCCGCAGCACCGAATTCATCGGCAAAATCAAGCCGGGCGAGAGCGTCAACGTCTATCCCGAGGTCGCCGGTAAGGTGACGGCTGTCTACTTTACGGCGGGCGACACCGTCAAGGCGGGCGACCTGCTCTTCGAGATGGACGACAGCGACGCGCAGCTCAGCTACGAAATCGCCCAGACGAGCTACGACTCCAAGGTCATCTCCGCCGACACCACCCTCGGCAGCAGCTATGAATCGAACCTGCTCTCTCTGGAATCCAGCCTCAAGAGCGCGCAGCAGTCGCTGAACAACGCGCGCATCGAGCTGCGCGACTACAACGACGACAGTGAGGACTCCCTCATCTCCGCGCAGAAGGCGATGGACAAGGCGGAGACCGCGATGCGCGCGGCCGAGGCGGAGCTCGACGCCTACGCGGAGGCGAACCCCGGCGACAAGTCGAGCGAAACCTATAAGGACCTCGTGTCGGCGGTCTCCAAGGCGGAAAGCTCCTACAGCGTGGCGCGCGCGACGGTCAACGACCTGGAGAACGACGACGACAGCACCCTGCGCAGCCTGCGCAACAGCTACAAGAACGCGCAGACCAACTACGAGTCCGCGCTCGAAAAATACAACCTCGCGAAGGGCGCCTCCCTCGAGGACACCAGGGCGAGCGTCGACAACTCCCTCAAATCCGCCCAGCTCTCGCTCGAGCAGAGCGCCAAGCAGCTGGAGAAGTACAAGGTCTATTCCCCCATCGACGGGGTGATCGAGGCGAGCGCGGTGACCGAGCATGAGACCGCGTCGCTCCAGACCGCAGCCTTCACGATCTCCAACAAGAACCAGATGTCGGTCACCTTCAACGCCACGGCGGACGCGGCGACCGCGCTTTCGATCGGCGACGGGGTCACCGTCCAGAAGAGCGGGAACGACTATGCCGCCATCATCACCTCGATCGACTCCAAGGCGGACGACAGCACCGGCCTCTTCCCCATCGAGGCGCAGATCCAGGACGACGGCGGCGCGCTGCTTTCGGGCGTGACCGTCAAGGTCTCCGCCGCCACCCAGAGGGCGGAGAACGCCCTGCTCGTCCCGATCGACAGCGTCTACTACGAGGATGGGCAGGCCTACGTCTTTACATATGCAAACGGCGAGGCCCACCGCACCGATTTTGAGACGGGCATGTCCAACAGCGAGACGGTCGTCGCCCTCTCCGGCCTCGACGAAGGCAGCCGGATCATCACCACCTGGCACCCCGACCTCAAGGACGGCGCCAAGGTGGAGCTTGCCGAGGGGCAGGCCGACCCCGGCGCGGGCGCCGCCTCCGCGGACAGCCCCGCGGATTCCGCCGGCGAGAGCGCGCCGGACGCACCTGAACAAGAAGACGCCGCAGGGACGGCCGCACAGGAGGATTAACCGCCGATGACATTTCCAAAATTAGCCGTTAAACGGCCGGTATCGGTGCTCATGTGCGTGCTCTGCCTGCTGGTCTTCGGCGTCTCCTCGATCTTCGGCATGGAGATGGAGTCCACGCCCGAGATGTCGATGCCCATCTTCATGGTCCGGACCGGTTATTCGGGCGCGTCCCCGGAGGAGGTCGACGAGCTGATCACCGACGTGATCGAATCGGCGCTCTCCACCGTCAGCGACGTGGAGAGCATGACCTCGCGCTCGTCGGAGGGCTCCTCGATGACCACGCTGGAGTTCGACTACAACACCGACATGGATGAAAAGTACGACGAGATCAACGAGGCGCTCCAGCGGGTGCGCCTGCCCGATTCGGCCGACGACCCGACCATCATGGAGATGAGCATGGACTCCTCCTCCGTCATGGACCTGTCGATCACGACCACCGCGACCGGGAACAACATCTACTCCTACATCGAGGACGCCGTCGTGCCCGAGATCGAGCGGATTTCCGGTGTCTCTGAGGTGAGCATGCGCGGCGGCACCCGCGAGTACATCCAGGTGGAGCTCCGGGAAGAGGAGATGGAGCAGTACGGCCTTTCGATGACCGACGTATCCAGCGCCATCGCCAGCGCCGATTTCACCACCACCGTGGGCGAGATCAACCGCGGCGAGGTCAGCCTGACGCTCCAGGGCGGCATGAACTACGACACCTACGAAAGCCTCGAAACGATCCCCATCTCCCTGGCCTCGGGGGACATCATCCATGTCTCCGACGTGGCCAACGTCACGATGGCCGAGCAGAGCATGTCCTCCATCAGCCGCTACAACGGCATGGACAACATCTCGCTCTCCGTCTCCAAGAACCAGTCGGCCAATACGATCGACGTGTGCAACCAGGTCGTGCGCGTGGTGGACGACCTCAACGGGCAGGGCCTGGGACTTGCCATCACCATTACCAGCAACTCGGGCGAAACGATCTATGAGAACATCATGAACGTCGTCCAGTCCCTCGTCCTCGGCCTCGCGCTCGCCATGCTCGTGCTGGTGGCCTTCCTGGGCGACTGGCGCGCCGCCTTCATCGTGGCGATCTCGATGCCGCTCTCCGTCTTCGCGGCGCTCGTGCTCATGGCGGCCTTCGGCATGACCATCAACATCATGTCGCTCGGCGGCCTCGTCGTGGGCATCGGCATGATGGTCGACAACTCGATCGTCGTGCTCGACTCCTGCTTCAAGGAGCAGGACGGCATCAAGAGCTATGAGCAGGCGGCGATCGAGGGCGCGAACCTCGTGAACTCCGCGATCATCGCGTCCACCATCACGACGATCGTCGTCTTCCTGCCCATCTCCCTGATGAACGGCATGTCCGGCCAGCTCTTCAAGGAGGTCGGCTTCACGATCGTCTTCTCCCTGACCGCCTCGCTGATCTCGGCGCTGACGATGGTGCCGCTCCTCTTCTCCCGGATGCGGCCGCGGGAGAAGAAGGACTCGTGGGTCAACCGGCGGCTGCACAGCCTGGAAAGAGCCTACAAGCGGCTGCTGACCACCGCGCTGAACCACAAGCTCACCGTCATCGCAGCCGCCGTCATCCTGCTGGCGGGCACCTTCGTCATGTTTACCCAGCTCGACATGGAACTGATGCCGTCGAGCGACGAGGGGTCGATCAGCATCTCCGTCACCACCAAGACCGGCCTCGACATCGACGCCACCGACGCCATCATGACCCGTGTGGAAGAGATCGTGGCGGCCCAGGAGGATGTCGAGAGCTATTCGATGCGCGGCAACGGCGGTTCCGCCAGCCTCACCGTCTACCTCAGGGACGACCGCGGGATTTCCACCGGCGACTTCATCACCCTCATGCGCGAGCAGACCTCCGGCATCGACAACGCGTCGGTCGAGGTCGAGGAGCGCAGCTCGATGTCCTTCGGCAGCCGGGGCGTGCAGATCAACCTGACCGGCTCCAACCTCGATACGCTGCGGGAGGTCGCGGATGAGATCAAAACGGTCGTCGCCGGGTTCGACGGCATCGACTCGGCCTCCACCAGCCTCAGCGACGGCAGCCCGCGCGCCGAGATCATCGTCGACCCGGTCCAGGCCGCCGCGATCGGCACAACCCCGTCGGCCATCCTCTCCACCGCGAAAAACATGATCTCCGGCATCAACGCAGCCGACCTGCAGACCAGCGACCAGGAGTATGCCGTCAAGGTCATGTACCCGGAGGGCCGTTTCAAGGACGTCAGCGACCTTTCCGGCCTCATGATCTCCACCCGCAGCGGCGGGCAGGTGCCGATCACCGACGTGGCCTCCATCGTCTTCAACAACGCCCCCGCGCAGATCCAGCGGCAGGACGGCGATTACCAGGTGTCCGTCACCGGGCAGACCGCGACGGGGGTCTCCGCCACCCAGCTTTCCAACCAGATCATGGCCCGCGTCCAGCAGATGGACCTGCCCGACGGCGTAAGCATCGCGGCGGGCGGCAACATGCAGACGATGAACGACGAGTTCGGCAAAATCTATAACGCTCTGGCAATCGCGGTCTTCCTCGTCTTCGTGGTCATGGCCATGCAGTTTGAATCGATGCGCTTCTCCCTCGTGGTCATGCTCTCGGTCCCCTTCTCGATGACCGGCGCGTTTTTGGCACTGCTGCTCACCGGCATGACCATCTCGATGACCAGCCTCATCGGCCTCATCATGCTCGTCGGCATCGTCGTCAACAACGCGATCGTGCTGATCGACTACACCAGCATCCTGCGGCGCGAGCAGGGGCTGGGCGCCCGGGACGCCCTGGTCTTCGCGGCCCCCACCCGCCTGCGCCCCATCCTGATGACCACGCTGACCACCGTGCTCGGCCTTGTGCCGACCGCGGTCGGCATCGGCGGCAACGTCGAGATGATGCAGTCGATGTCGGTCGTCGTCATCGGCGGGCTCATCTTCTCGACGCTGATTACCCTGGTTCTGATCCCGACCGTCTACCTGCTGGCGGACGGCGAGGACCGCCGCAAAAAGGGCCGCCGGACGGGCAGCAAATCCCTCTTCCGCCGGAACCTCCGGGAGCAGCCCCAGGTTTCAGGCGACCCGGTCCCCGAAGAATTCCTTTGACCGGCAATTCCCCTCCTGTGGAAAAGGGCCGCCCGGCGTCTGCCGGGCGGCCCTTTCATCCTGTCAACGAACTTGATATACGCGCCGGACGCGGGGAACCCGGATCGCTTCGCATCGGGATGTCCCTGCCCATTTGCGGGCGTCTCCCTTTCCGCGCCAAAAGCACAAAAAAGCGGCGGG